>JBASVF010000144.1:0-13094 GCA_049275795.1 Desulfomonilia bacterium | reverse complement strand
GAGAAGGCATCATCCCGGCCGCCGTCTACGGCAAGGGCTTCGATACCGCCCTGGTGCAGGTCGGGCTCAGGGACTTCGAGAAAGTCTACCGGAAAACCCACGGCGCCGCCGTCATCGATGCCAGCCTCGAAGGCAGGAAGCTCCCGGTCCTCATCCACGAGGTCCAGCGGAACGCCGTGTCCGGTGAGATCCTGCACATCGACTTCCTCAAGGTAGACCTTCGCCAGGAGGTGACGGTGGAGGTCCCGCTCGTCTTCGTGGGGAGCTCGCCCGCCGAGAAGGAAGGGCTGGGCAAGATCGGTCACGAGGCCACCAGCATCTCCATCAGGTGCCTGCCGTCGAAGATCCCCTCCGAGATCGAGGTTGATGTCTCCGCCATTGTCGAGAAGCACGATGTGATCCACGCCTCCGACCTCAAGCTCCCCGAAGGCGTCGAGCTCGCCCCCGGCGTGAGCAAGGACAAGGCGATCGCGATCCTCGCCCAGGCCAGGGCAGCCGAGGCTGCTCCCGAGGCCGCTCCCGAGGAAGGGGCGCCAGCCGCCGAAGCCGAGCAGCCTTCCGAGTCCTGATCCGGACCCCGGCAGGTCCCTCGAACAGGTTTGCAGGTCACCCCTTCACCATGGCCAGGGGCCGAAGCCGTGCCACCGCGCGGGCGAGCCCCGCTCCGGTGACGGTGGTGACCACCTCTTCCACGTCCTTGTAGGCCTCGGGCATCTCCTCGGCCAGGGTGGACCGCGACGCGGCCATGGCGAGGATGCCCCGCCTCTCGAGTTCTTCCCGGATCGATCTCCCGCGGGCGAGCTTCTGCGCCTGACGCCGGGAAAGGAGCCTGCCCGCCCCGTGGCACGCGCTGAAAAAGCTCTCGGCTCCACCGGGAGCACCCGCCAGCACATAGGAGGCCCTGCCCATGTCCCCAGGCACGAGCACGGGTTGACCGGTCCTGCGGAACCTCGCAGGCAGGCGGCCGTCTCCCGGGGGCAGCGCCCGGGTCGCCCCCTTGCGGTGAACGCACACCTTGACTCGCGATCCCTCCCAGGTGATCGTCTCCTTCTTGGCGATATTGTGGCAGCAGTCGCAGAGCAGGTTCATGCCCAGCTTCTCCCAGCTCGCCCCCAGGAACCGCTCGAAGGCCTGCCTCACCAGGTGGGTCATGATCTGCCGGTTGGCAAAGGCGAAATTGGCGGCCGCCGCCATTGCCCCGAAGTAGGCCCGGCCCTCCGGGCTGGACAGCGGAGCGCAGGCGAGCTGCCGGTCCGGCAGGAAGATGCCGTGCCGCTGGTTTGCGGCGAGCATGAGGTGCACGTAGTCGTCGCAGACCTGGTGTCCCAGCCCCCGGGAGCCGCTGTGTACGAGCACCGCGAGCATTCCCTGCTCCAGGCCGAAGGACCGGGCCGCATCCTTGTCGAAGACCTCGTCCACCACGTCGATCTCCAGGAAATGGTTCCCGGAGCCCAGGGTGCCCAACTGGGGCATCCCCCGCTCCAGGGCCCGCTCCGAGACCGCCTGGGGGTCCGCGCCCTCGATGCACCCACCATCCTCGTGGGCTTCGAGGTCGCCCGCATCGGCGAGGCCCTGTTTCAACGCCCACCGGGCCCCGTCGGTGAGCACGCGCATGAATTCCTTCCTTCCCAGGCGAAAGCTCCGGGTGCTCGAACCCACGCCCGAGGGCACCTCGGCGTAGAGCAGGGCCAGCAGGTCTCCCAAGCTCCCCGAGAGCTCCCGGTGCGCGATCCGGGTGGTGATGCAGCGGATGCCGCAGTTGATGTCGTAGCCGACCCCTCCGGGCGAGATGATCCCGCGCTCCTGCGAGAAGGCCGCCACTCCCCCGATGGGGAACCCGTATCCCTGGTGAATGTCCGGCATGGCTATCGACGGCCCCACGATGCCCGGCAGGCACGCCACGTCGGCCACCTGCTTGAGCGCATCGTCCTCACCGAGGGTCCTCTCGATGGCCACGCTCGCGTAGACGATCCCGTGGGTGAGCATAGGGGGTTTGCGGGATATCTCCAGCCGGTATGGATCGAGGCGGCGTATGTCGAGCCTCTCCATGAGCCCTCCCTACGTATCAAAGATAATGACCGCCTCGAAAGAATCACCGATGTGCCTGATCTCGAGACCGTGGTAAGTGACGGCCTTGATCCCGCCCGTGGGCAGATCCTGCGCCCGCTCCCCCGAAACCAGGGCGCTCAGGCCGGTATCTCCCAGCCGGGTCACCTCTACCGAGGCGAGGCGCAGACCCTTTACCTCCATGAGGTAGAGCAGTTCCTGCAGCCATCTCACCAGCAGGTCGACCGTATCGATGCCCTCGACCTCGACCCTGGTGCGCATCGACCCGGCGGTGCTCGATGCGCCCGCGAGATCGGCCAGGGCCAGGGCGGCCTGTTCGAACAGGCCCTGGATCGTTTCGGAGGTCACGCGCACACCCACGTCGGCCGGGTGGTCGATGAGTTCGTATGCCATGGAAAGCCTCCCGTGATCGGCCAGCGGTACGTTCTTCGGGGGACCGTGAGCCAGTACGCCTCAGGCGGCCTAGCGGGCATCCATGCGACCGGACTCCACCAGGAGCGTCCTGAGGGCTTCCAGGGCCCTCCTCCGGTGGCTCCTGGCGTTCTTCTCCTCCGGGGTCATCTCGGCCAGGGTCTTCCCCAGCTCCGGGTCGAGGAACACGGGATCGTAGCCGAATCCGCCCGTGCCGCGGGGCTCGTGGATGATGACACCCTCGTACACCCCCTGGGCCACGATGACCTCGCCGGTCTCCCAGGCCAGGGCGGCCGCACACACGAACCGGGCCGACCGCTCGGTCTCGTTTTCGAGGATCTTGAGCAGCAGGGCCGTGTTCTTCTCATCGGTTGCGCCCGGGCCGGAAAACCGCGCAGACATGATCCCGGGCCTGCCGCCGAGCGCGTCCACGCACAGCCCCGAGTCGTCCGCCAGGGCCGGCATGCCGGCCTCACGGCTCCACGCCAGCGCCTTGATCGAGGCGTTCTCTGCAAAGGTGGCGCCCCCTTCCTTGACCTCGATGTGCAGGTTGATCTCCTGCGGGGTTACCACCGTGATCCCCAGGTCCCCGAGAATCTGGGCGATCTCCCGGATCTTTCCCTTATTGGTCGTTGCGGCCAGGAGCTTCATTTCGCGGCCAGGGCCCTCCTCTGGATGTCCACCAGCTCCGAGATGCCCTTGTGCGCGACGCTCACCATGGAGAGCATCTCCTCGCAGGAGAAGGCGCGGCCTTCCGCGGTTCCCTGCACCTCGATGATGGCTCCGCTGCCGGTCATGATCACGTTCATGTCCACGTCCGCCCTGGAGTCCTCTTCGTAGTTCAGGTCGAGCAGGATCCCGCCCTCGAGCATGCCGACGGAAACCGCGGCCACCTGCTCCTGAATCGGATTGCGGGCGAGGACCTGCTGGTTTACCAGGGCATCCATGGCGTCCTTGAGGGCCACATAGGCGCCGGTGATGGATGCAGTCCTGGTGCCGCCGTCCGCCTGCACCACGTCGCAGTCGATCCAGATGGTGCGCTCGCCCACCTCCTGGAGGTTTACGGCCATGCGCAGCGACCGGCCGATGAGCCGCTGGATCTCCTGGGTCCTGCCCTGCGGGCGTCCCCGGGACGATTCGCGTACCATGCGGGTATTGGTAGAGGCGGGCAGCATCCCGTACTCTGCGGTGAGCCATCCGGATCCTGTGTTCTTGAGATGGGGAGGAACCTTGTTCTCCACGTTGGCGGCGCAGATCACCCGGGTGTCGCCCACCTCGATGAGGCACGAGCCCAGTGCGTGCTTGCAGTAATGCCTGGTTATCCGGACTTCCCTGAGCTCGTCGGCTCTCCTGCCGTCGGCGCGCTTGAAAACCTTGGGTTTCGGGATGCCTTTGTTCTTGAGCAGTTCCTCGATGGAAGCCATGCGCCTCTCCAATCCTCTGTCATTGCGGCAATACTACGGGTAAGGGATGGGCAATGTCAACCTCGAGCAGATTGGACGGACCGTGGAGAGGCTCATGGAAAACCGACCGCCAGATGCCGCCTCTGCCCATGCAGCGTTCCGGATTCCATACTTGACACGCCGGATTGTACTCGGGTAAACCCTCATAATGACTGACGGAGGTTACGCAAGGTGGGGCCTGTTCGCTCATTGATGATTCTCTTGGGGGTTCTCGTGTCCTGCCTCGCCCTGCTCGTTCCCTTCCTCGCCCTCGAGGTGCCGCTACAAGGCGAGGCATGGATGCTCCAGGCCATCGGAGAGCTCCACCGGAATCCGGGCCTCATTCCCACCCTCAACGGCGTGCCCCTGGACGGGCCGAATCCGCTCGTGCAGGCAACCCTCTCCCTGCTCCCGGCAGTGGATCTCGCCGCGCTCAGGATGGTGGGGATCCTGCTGGGCTGCCTGGTGAGCTTGAGCGTGTTCCTCTTCTGCGCCTCCCTGTGGGACGCGAGATCGGGCATCCTCGCCGCCCTGGTCACCATGACCTCCTGGGGGTTCATCGCGGGTCATGCCCTGCTCAACCCCACCGTGGTGCCGGCGAGCCTGGCGATCCTCGCCTTCCTGCTCTTCGCCGAGATCTATCTCAAGGAGCACGGTCCCCGGTGGTACCTGCTCTCCTACTTTCTCGTTGGGGCGGCCGTACTGACCGGCGGGTGGATACCTCTGGGGTTCTTCGTCCTGGGCGTGATCGGGCTCATCCTCCTCGACCTGTCACCCCGGCGGCTCTTGAGTATCCAGGCCCCCATGGGGATCCTGATCATCGCCGGCATGATCGTTGCCGCGATACTGGCCGCCTGGATAGCAGTGGGCTGGAGCTACGCGGCCTCCCTCTTCTCCTCCGACAGCAGCCACGGCATCGCCGAGCGGCTCTGGATCTGGGTGAAGCCCCTTCTCCCCTGGGTGCTCCTGGTGATCCCGGCGTGGGTCTACGGCGGCAGGCCCCAGGAGCCGCACCTCTGGCGAGGCCTCCTGGCGCCAAAGGTCGGCCTTTGCATGGGGCTCCTCACGGTCCTCTTCTCCCCGAATCTCCAGGAAGGCTATGCGATCCTGGGGGTGCCCTTTGCCGGCATCCTCATCGGCTACTGGGCCGCCGGGGGCTTCCTGATCCCGGAGAAGCTCCGGGCCTTGAGGACCCTGACCGTCTCGGCCACGGCTGCGATCCTGGTGGCAGGGGCGTGCGTGTACCTCTACGCGGAACCCATCCGCAACCTGTCGCTCAATCTCGCACAAATTCCCGCCCTGCTCGTGCTACTCGCAGCCGGTGGGCTGGCCTGGTGGCTTGCCAGGAGCCGCCGGACCGCGGCGGTCATCGGGCTGTGCATGGTCGTGGTGTTCGGGCTGAGCTGGTACACCGCTCTGGTCCACCTGCCCGAGAGGGCATCGGGCCTGGTGAACTATGTCCGGCAGATCTCCTCGTTCTCGCCCCTGCTCGTGTACCGCAGCGACCTGGCCATGAGAGGATACCTGGGGTATGCGGGAGCAAGGCCTGCGGTGGTGAGCGAGGCCGTGGTGCCCATCGGGGGCCCGGCATACCTGGCCGTGAAGACGGACGATCTCGAAAGCCTGGTCGAAGGCCTCTCCACGCGAATGAACGCCGAGGTAGTCAGGTCTTTCCACGAGCGGGGTGCCTATGCCCTGATCAGGATCTCCCCGGCCTTCACCCGGCAGACTCCCTGAAGGCCTCCGGAACCTGCAGCTGGCAGGAGCGCGGTTCCCGTCTTCCATCCTGCAGAAGGTCCCTCCCGGTCGCAACAACCCTATCCCGCGTGATTCCCTGATAAGGAAAGCACGGCTCCCGTCATGCCCCCCGGAGGGATCAAGGCTTGCCCGGGCACCGCATGCAGCCGTGCCGGGCTCCCCCCAAGCCGGCTGGGGTCCGCCAATGGGAGGGGATACCCGGCCGGCCGGGTTCGCGGAATCACCGCGAGGCCTACGGCCTCACTCCGCCCCGGTCCTGGGGCTGCCAGCGCCCTGGTGGCGGATCCTTCCCTGCTCGTTGACCTGCGGGGAGAGCGCCTCCATGATTTCGGCCGCCAGATGCTGCTCTCCCATGCTGGTGTAGGTCATGGCGATGTCCTCGAGGAGATGCGGGTTTCCCCGAGAATGTTTGAGCGCGGCCGCCAGGTGCTGCCGGGCCTCGGCGTCTCTTCCCGTTTTCCAGGCGGAGTAACCCAGGTGGTGGTAGTACCGGGAGGCTGCCTCGCCCTTGCCGAAGAGGCCCCTGCCAACGAGATCGGTCAAGGCGGCATAGGCGTTCTCGTAGTCGCCTGCGAGCCAGAGGGCCAGGGCCAGCCCCTTTCTCAACTTCTCCAGGTCGGGCTTGAGCTTCAGGGCCTGGCGGTAGTTGTTGACGGCATGGTCGTACTGCCCCATCATCATCTGGGCCAAAGCCAGGTTGCTGATGGCCAGGTAATCGTAGGGCTTTGCCTTGATGGCTGTGATGCAGAGCTCCTGCACCTCCGGGAACCTATGCTGCGAGAGGTAGACGGCCGAGAGGTTCACATTCCCCGGCGAAGAGTTGGGGTACTTGGCCAGGGTGTCCTCCCAGAGGCTCTGGGAGTTCTGCCAGATGTCGTTCTGGCGGTAGCTCATGAAGGAGTACGAGACCAGGAGGACCAGGAGCAGGGACGTGGAGACGAGCCGGGGGAACTCCGGCGAAAACGGCCCCCCGGAGAGCCTGAGGTGCCACAGCCGGGACAGGCCGTAGCCCAGGAGCACGCACCACGAGAGCGAGGGCAGCAGGGCATAGCGGTCGGCCATGATCTGGGCGATCGGGAAGAAGTGGGCCACCGGAGCGAGGAACACGTAGAACCAGGCAACGAAGAAGACCAGGAGATACCGCCTCTTCACGAGTGCGAGCACGGCGAGAGCTGCCATGAGCAGGTTGAACGCAACATAGGCCCAGGCCTGCCAGGACGAGGGGTCGGCATACAGGGTGATGGCGTAGTCCGCCGCGTAATTGATGGTAAACCCGATGAGCGCCGCGTAGCTCGCGAGGATCTGCGAGACGGCCAGGAGGTTCGTGAACAAGGAGCCCCCGTGGAAGGGCTTCACCCCGCCCGCGTCGTACATCACGGACACGAGCCTCAGGCCCATGGGAATGACGATGAGGAGCAGGGGCAGGTAGACGATCGCCCTCTTCCGGAGGAATTTCGGCTGCGGCCTGTGCAGGTGGATGACGAGATCCAGGGCGGCCATTGCCAAAGGTATCATGAGGGCCACGGGCTTGGAGAGAATGGCCAGCACCATGAACCCCAGGCTCCACCCGTAGAAGCCCCGGCTCCCAGTCCTGGCCCGGATGAAGGCCCACAGGCTCAGGAAGGTGAAGATCCCCATGAGCGGCTCCTTGCGGGCGAAGAGCCAGGCCACGCTCTCCACGTGCACCGGGTGCACGGCGAAGAGCACGCTTGCCATGGTGGCCCAGGTGAAGACCAGCGCCTCGTCTTCCACGAAGACCCTGAAGAGGGTCAGGAGGAAGAGCCAGCAGGCGAGCACCATGAGCGCAAAGAGCACGATGCTGTGGAGGTGCATGCCGAAGACCACGCTTTCGTGCTCCGGCCCCCACAGGGTGAAGTCGACCAGGTAGGAGAGGTCCCTCACGGGCTGGTAGGTGGACAATTTCTTTGGCACGAGGATCTTCGCGAGGTTCTCGAGGCTGGGCTCGTGGAGGGAGGTACGGGTGAAGATCGCGGGATCGTCCCAGTTGGTCGCCTCGTTGTCGAGAACGTTGAGGTGGAGCCCCAGCACGAGCACGGCCATGAACAGCGCCGCCCCGAGGTACTTCCTGCCCGATATCGTCATGATCCCTTCTCCCTCCAGCGCGCCCTCTTTCCCCGGGGCGGAAATCTCACGGCCCGGCCTGCACCGGAGCCTGCGAATGCCGATATACGAATGTTCCATACCACCGATCCGCCCGGGCTCTCAAGGGGCTTGTCCCCATAAGAGCCCCATGGGGCGCTTATGGGTTTTCTCCATGCACGCCTTCTCTTTCGGCATGCCCATGCCCAAAGTGAAACGCCCCAAAAGCCGCCTTTCCTTTCAAACCGGGACAGGGGGCCATGAGAAGCGGGTACAGCCGCCTGCCTGCCGGAGCGGGGCCTGTACAACCGTTTCCATCACTGGTATACTCCGCTCACCTTTCACCGGGAGGCGCACGATGATCGTTTCACGAAAGATGCTTGACTACATGGAGCACTCCTCGTGGATCCGCAGGATGTTCGAGGAAGGGGCGAGGCTCAAGGCCATCCACGGCCCGGAGAACGTCTTTGACTTCAGCTTGGGAAACCCGGACCTCCCCCCGCCGCAGAGCGTCCTGGAACGGGCCTCCGAGCTGGTAAAGAGCATGAATCACGGCTACATGCCCAACGCGGGCTTTGCCGACGTGCGCGAAGACCTGGCCGGCTATGCCTCGAAGCTCTACGAGGTTCCCCTCTCCGCCGAGGACATCGTGATGACCTGCGGCGCCGGCGGCGGCCTCAACGTGGTGCTCAAGGCCATCACCAACCCGGGCGACGAGATCATCGCCATCGCCCCGTACTTCGTGGAGTACGGCTTCTATGCCGAGAACCACGGCGGGGTCCTGGTGGAGGCCAGGTGCGGGGAGGATTTCCTGCCCAGCCTGGAGAGCATCGAGAACGCCTTGAGCCCCAGGACACGGGCCATCATCATCAACTCTCCCAACAACCCGACCGGCCGCGTCTACCCACGCGGGGTGCTTGCGGGCCTGGCCGAGCTGCTCAAGGATCAGCCCGATGTCATGGTCATCTCGGACGAGCCATACCGCAGGCTCGTATACGACGGCCGGGAGGTTCCCTCGGTGCTCAGACACATTCCCTGCTCCGTGGTGGTGACCTCCGCCTCGAAGGACCTCTCGCTGGCCGGCCAGCGCATCGGCTACATCGCCTCGGGACCCGGCATACCCGACCGGCAGAAGTTCGTCAGCGCCCTGGTTCTGGCCACCCGGATCCTTGGCTTCGTGAACGCTCCGTCGCTCATGCAGCGGGTCTATGCCTGCTGCCTGTGCGAGGGCGAGTGCATCGACGTGGAGAGGTACCGCGAGCGCAGGGACCTGCTTGCCGGGATCCTCACCGCTGCCGGGCTCGAGTTCGCGCCCCCGGAGGGGGCATTCTACCTGTTCGTGAAGTCGCCGCTCGAAGACGACGTGGCCTTCTGCACAGAGCTGGTGAGGGAACGGATCCTGGCTGTGCCCGGAAGGGGATTCGGCTGGCCGGGCTACGTACGTTTTGCCTACTGCGTGAGCATGGAGAGCATCCGCGGCTGCACCCCGGGACTCAAGCGGGTCATGGAGCGCATCAGGACCAGGGCTTGAAGTAAGGCGATCCTCCTCGTCCGGGGCCTTTACCCAGGGGCCTGCAGGAGATGGGTGAAACCGAAGAGAGAACGGCGCCCCCTCTCGATGGAGGGGGTGCCTTCATGAACCCGGTGCCTTCATGAACCCGGTGTCGTCTTCAAAAGGGTATGTCGTCGAACTCAGGCGAGGGCGGGACACTCTCGGCAACCCCGTACCCGGGATCCTCCGACATGTCCTGCATGCGGGCGCCCTGCGAATCCAGGGGGCTCAGGAGCTGCATGGTGTTTGCCACGATCTCGGTCGTGTAGCGCTTGTTTCCGTCCTTGTCGTCCCACTGGCGGGTCTGGATGCGGCCCTCGACATAGACCTGCTTGCCCTTGGAAAGCAGCTTGGCGCAATTCTCGGCCAGCTTGCCCCAGGTAACGACGCGGTGCCACTCGGTGCGCTCCTGCTTCTCGCCGTTCTGGTCGGTCCACACCTCGTTGGTCGCCAGGGTGAAGTTCGTGACGGCCTTGCCGCTCGGGGTGAACCTCATCTCGGGGTCTTTGCCGAGCCTCCCTATGAGTATCACTTTATTGATCGATCCTGCCATCTTGCCTATCTCCTGTCTGCGCCGCCGGGAACACCTCTCCCGGCGGGAAATGCATGTCCACGATTACGGTCTGTTCACACTCCATCCAACAAACCTTTTTCCATAATGTACGGGCCATCCTATCCGATATGATTTCATTACTCAAGGACTCTCTTTGCCAGTAATTTCCTGTCGTTGGAGAGGATTCGAATCAAGAGAAACGAAAGGGAATCACCTGCCGCCCGGCCGGCAGAAGCCGAGCTTCCCGGACCGATTGTACCGGGTGCTGAGAGACTCGTCTTCGGGACGAGCCCTATAGAACCCGTGCCCGGGCCATCACCGGACACCTGCGGGATGAGGAGAGGGCATGACAGGCGCCCCCCTCATGGCTCTCATCCATCCTTTTCGGGCCTCCCTCGATGCCGAGCGCTGCTTTACGGCACCGGGACCTCCCTCTCGAAGGCCTCTACGTCCGGGTGTTCACCCCGGATCTCTGCTCTGGAACACCTCGCGATCCGTCCCGGCCGGCATCGGGCATGCCCTCTTCCCTTGAGCTCGGCGGCAGCAAGGCTTTTTTTAAGCACCATGTAAACAAACCCGCCTGGCGGTCCGTCTGTGGGGGCAAGGATCAGGAAAATCCCGTGAGCCGCTCCCTTGGAACGGGACACGGTGAGAAAGGAGAAGGCAATGGACTCTAGGCAGGTTCATGAATCGATCGTAAGGATCCTGGTGGCGGGTGCAGGCATTCTCGTGTGCACCCTGGCGGCCATCTCGCCCTCGTTCGCAGAAACCCGCTTCAGCCTGGGCATATCCGGAGGCGAAGACGGGATCGACGGGTTCCATCTCTCCATAAGCGAGTACTACCGGGTGCCACGCCAGGAGGTGCTGCTGGTCCATCGGCAGGGGATCCCGCACGACGAACTCCCGGTGGTGTTCTTTCTCGCAGGCAGAGCGCACGTGCATCCGAACACCGTTATCCTGCTCAGGCGTAGCGGCATGTCGTGGATGGACATCACCCTGCATTTCGGCCTGTGCCCGGACATCTACTATGTCCCGGTACGGTACGTCCATCAGCACCACGGTCACGCCTACGGCCATTACCAAAGCCATCCCAACAGCTGGAAGAACCTGCGCCTGAAGGACGCCGACATCATAAGCCAGGTGAACCTGATATTCATTTCCGAGCACAACGGATGTCCACCGGAGAGGATCATGGAGGAGCGCTCCCAGGGCAGGCGATTCACCGAGATCAACCGCCAGATCAGCCGCGAGCACGGCGCACGGTCCGTATCGTTGAACAGGAACCGGCCCTCCGGCGGCCAGCAGGTGAAACGCCCCGACGGGCCGGCCCGGCACAATCCCGGGGACGTGAAACCCAGCCCCCGGCCCACCGTTCATAAGCCCGACCCTGCACCCTTTAAGGTAAAAGCCCTCCCCGGGAAAGACCACGACAAGGACCGGCAAAAAGCCGCCCGGTCATCCGATAAGATCCGCCCGGACGCCAAGATCCGGCATGCATACAAGGGTGAGACAGGGCCTTGGGAGAAGCGCAGCCGGCACCAGCAGGGCGCTCCGGACGTCCGGGGGCACCGCGGAAAGGGCTAAAGAGCCGGGAAGCCTCGATCCCGAGGGAAGCCCGGCCTGAAACGCAGCCGCTTTAATTCAAGCTCCGGGAACAAGTTCCCCCAGGCAACCCGTTTCTCCCTGAATGCGCCTGCCCTGCGAAACAGCAGCGGCAGGCCTTCCCCGGGCCAACACCCCTCCTCTTCTCGTTCCTCCCCCGCAACCCGCCTGCCTGCAAGTCCCGGGGCCAGGCGGCTTGATTCCCCTGGCCCAGTCAATTATCATTTATTTCATAGACTTGCTCTTCATGAGTTGGGCATGCATCCTGCCATGAAATACCAGGAGGTTTGATAATGAGATCAGGGCTGATCCTGCTGATCACGGTGCTGTGCACCATTGTTCTCTCTGCCGCCTCCGAGCCCGCTGCTTCGGGATACGGCGGCGATGACGGCCACGGGTCCATGGCCCGTTTCCTTCCCGCGACCGACGAAATGCAGGGCTGGATCCACGACCTCTGGCAGCTGGGAGCCTTGGGCAGATACGGCTACCGCATGCCGGGAACGCTGGTGGACAGGGCCGGGGCGCACTACCTCAAGGCTCGGCTCGAAGATTTCGGGCTCAAGGACGTTTTCCTGGAGCCGGTTCCTGCAAACGTGAGCTTTCCCCACACCTGGGGCCTCACGGTGCATGCCCGCGGGCAGGATCGGGCGGTTGACTGCTGCTTCCTGCGCTATGCAGGCTTTACCCCCAGAGAGGGCATCAGAGCGCCCCTCGTGTATGTCGGTACGGGGTCCAGGGCCGAGTTCGAGGCGGCTGGAGATCTTTCCGGCAGGATCGTTCTCGTGGACATCACCATCCACCCGGCATCTGCGGGCCTGTATCGGCATGCGCCGGGTCTGACCGGGGAGGGCCTCCCCGCTGAAGGGAAGTCAGGCGTCGGCGGCGGGGACCTCGAGAGCACCTACCACCTGGCCCGCAGGCACGGGGCGGCGGGTTACATCGCGGTCCTGGCCTTTGCCGATGCGGACACCGGCGAGTACCTGCACTGGTATGCCGACGGGTCGATCCCGGGACTCTCCATCAGCCGTTCGGAAGGAAGGCGCCTCACGGCCCTGCTCTCCGAAGGCCCGGTGACCGCAACCATGACGCTCACCGGCTACGAGGGCGAGGGAACGGTCTACAACGTCTACGGAACGGTTCCCGGGAGGCACTTCGGCACGGACCGGGACCGGTTCATCGTCCTGCAGACACCCTACGACGGGTGGGCCTCGACCGGCGCCCTGCAGGCCTCGGTCGCGATCGCCGTGGCCAGGTGCTTCATGGAGATGCCCCGCGAGTCGAGAGCGCATTCGATCCTGGTGTACGCATCGGGCGGGTGCTTCGGCAGGAAGGCCGACTGGAGCGGGTATGACTGCTATGCCTACCGGCTCGCCCAGGAGCGCCTCGTGAACTGGGCTGTGGTCCTGGAAGCCACCTCTCGGCACCAGGATCCCTTTGATGCAGCCCTCGGCAGGTACCGCCCGGATCCCCCCGGGGATCCATCGGCTGAGGCCCGGAGCGTGGTTGCGGACAGGCACCCAGCGATCACCTCAGTCGAAAGCATCACGGGCGAGGCGTCACGATGGAGGGCTCTCGGGATTCCGGTCATCGGGCATCCATCCGGCGGCGT
>JBASVF010000143.1:0-9543 GCA_049275795.1 Desulfomonilia bacterium | reverse complement strand
ACATCTCCAACCTAAGGGCCTATCCCGTGGCGAACGGCAGCTCGCTGTGCACCCTGAGGGTCTCGGTCAGGAACCTCTCCGAGCTCAGGGGCCTCTTCAGCGACATCCGCAAGCTCAAGGGCGTGGAGAAGATCGAGCGGCACTAATAGGCCCGGGGGCTGCTACAGGCGGGCCTTTACCCTTTCCAGCAGTTTCCTCTCGAGGACGCCTTTGGAGGCGCACTCGTGCCACTGCCCGGTTACGTTCTGATTGTGGGCCTCGATATGCGCGGTAACCTGCACTTTGGTGCTCAGATCGCTCACCGACTCCAGGCGGATGCTCAGGGTGTATCCGGCCTGCGACCAGATGGCGAGCCTCGGCTCCGCAGGCTTCACGGCAATGGTCGAGAGCTCGCGGTGGGTCTTCTGGCCCACCGAGTAGTTGATGAACCCGGTCGTGATGAGCCCCTCCGACCAGTCCATGGTGTCGATGGGAATCGAGTCCTCTTCGAGGGTGGCGGTAAGCGCATCCCAGACCTTGTCGTACGAGGAGAGGAAGAACACGGTGTTGTCATGGGGTGCCGCTTTCTGCTCCGGGGCCGATGCGCAGCCGGCAGCGAGGAGCATGGCGAGCAGAACCGGCAGGCAGGACTTTTTCGTCATCGATCGTCACCTCGCAAAACCCGGGATGACCCGGAAATCTCCCTTTGAGCGGATACTGAATCCTTATAGCAAAGAAGCACCGGGAAATATACCCGCAACTTGCTCGAGCCGGGGGAAGGGCTCTGGGAGCGCCCTATGATCGCATGGAAGGCGGCTGAGGCCGATGACCCAGCGGCTGCCCGGTGCAGGCGCACACCCGGACGCAAGGTCATTTTAGCGTCGGGATCAGTTGGAGAGGGCGGGTTTGCCGTGAAAAGATTGCCGGGTCCGTGCCGGAGATGCGGCTAACCGACGTGCTTCTCGATCCTGCCGGATTTGATGCACTGCGTGCAGACGGTAATTCTCCTGGTGCCTTGTGTGGAATTAACGCGCACCCGCTGCAGATTGGGGAGCCATACCCTGCGCGTCTTGTTCTGGGCATGGGAGACGTTGTTACCGGTTTGCGGGCCCTTGCCACAGATTTCACATTTTCTGGACATTATCTCTTTAGTCTCACTTTCTGCTGGTATGGTGCGTTCTGGTGCCGAAGCCGGGATTTGAACCCGGACGGGCGTAGCCCACCACCCCCTCAAGATGGCGTGTCTGCCAAATTCCACCACTTCGGCACAATCTCGGTGTGTTAATAACAATCAAACTTGGTAGTGTCAATATGGAAAATCGTCCGGAAAACCCGGGTCGTCCGGCGCCTTTACCCCGTGTGCCGGAATGGGGCGGGAAGGCTTACAGCATCCTTCGATGCCCCCGGGACGCCGCAAAAGGCCCCAAGCGGTCTTCCCGGGGCCTGCACCACCCCTTGTCTGGTGAAATTCATCCAGATTTGTATTTGATTCTCCCCTGTGCCTTCCTTATAAGAGATGGTATTGCCGGGTACGTGCGAGGCATGGCCGTACCCGATTTCCTCCCGGATGCAGGAAGTCCGGGAAGGGCTTGACGGTCGGGAAGCGGGAATTACTAACAGGAGCAGAAATCATTAATGACTGATGAGAGGAGATACGGCGTGACCAAGAGGCTGGAGATCTACAAGTGCGAAGTGTGCGGGAACATCGTGGAAGTACTTCACGAGGGCAGGGGAGAGCTGGTATGCTGCGGCAAGCCCATGAAGCTCTTCGTGGAAAACACCGTGGACGCGGCCAAAGAAAAGCATGTCCCGGTCATAGAAAGGAAAGCTGAGGGTTTCCTGGTGAAGGTGGGATCCGTGACACATCCCATGGAGGAAAAGCACTACATCGAGTGGATCGAGCTGGTGGCGGACGGCAGGGTGTACCGGGAGTTCCTGAAGCCCGGCCAGGCGCCCGAGGCTTTCTTCCCCGTGCAGGCCCAGAAGGTCGCGGCACGGGAGTACTGTAACCTGCACGGGCTCTGGAGGGCCGACCTCTAAGTCGGTGGAAGGGCCGTTCCCATCAGAGGGCCGGGCATGCCGGCGGGGGCCCTCTTCGAGGCGCCATGCCGGCACGACACCACGACACGTAAGGAGATCAAGCATGGAGGGATCATACAACGCTCAGGAAATATTTGAGATGGCGATCGACATCGAGCGCCAGGGCAGGGCTTTTTACCTGAAGGCTTCCGAGTCCTTCGAGGACCAGCGCCTGAAATCCCTGCTTCGCAGGCTGGCCGAAATGGAGAAGGAGCACGAGGAGGTGTTCATTTCTCTGAAGAACCAGCTCTTTTCCAACGAGGACTACGCGAAAGGATATGACCCCGACGGGGTGGCGGCGTCATACCTGGGCGCCATGACCAGCGGCAGGGTGTTCAACTGGAAGATGACCTTCACCGGGTCCGAGAGCATCGAGGACGTGCTGAACAAGGGGATCGAGGCGGAGAAGAACTCCATCCTGTTCTACACCGGGCTCAAGCGCCTGGTGCCCGAGGGGCTCGGTAGAGACAACGTGGACAGGATCATCGGCGAGGAGATGAAGCACGTCCTGCTCCTGAGCGATATACTCGCATCGGTGGCGGGCTGAGGCAAAAGGCGGGGGGAGCGACCGGGAGCATGCCTGCACCCGGCACTGCGCCCGGTCCACGGACAGAGGCGCCGGACCCGGGGCTGGATGGCTTACGGATGAGGAGACCCTGCCGGTGGTCCCGCAAACAGGGGAACCAGCCGGCAGGGAAGGCCATTACACGAGAACTGGAGGTTGAGATGCAGAAGTACGAGTGCGAGGTATGCGGATATATCTATGATCCGGAAGTGGGCGACCCCGAGGGGAACATCCCTGCCGGGACCGCCTTCGAAGACCTACCTGAGGATTGGGTCTGCCCGGTTTGCGGAGCCGACAAGAGCGCGTTCTCTCCGACGGACTGAAGAAGGAGCTTAGAGGACGGAAGGATGAGGGTGCCATCCCGGTCATGAGGGTCCCAGGATCTCTCTTGAAGAGGTTTCTCGATGAAACCTTCGAGCGATACCATCACCCCGGGTACATCTCTCCCGACCCGCTGGAGCTGGTGTACCGCTACCACGACCCCCTCGACAGAGAGATCGTAGGCCTCCTCGCCTCGTCGCTCGCATATGGCCGGGTGGCGCAGATCCTCAGGAGTGCGGAGTGGGTGCTGGAGTGGATGGGTCCTTCACCCCGGGCCTTTCTCGAGGGGGCGCGCAAGCCCGATCTCGAGGATGCGTTCCTGGGATTCAGGCATCGCTTCTCTACGCATGGCGAGCTGGTGAACCTGCTCATGGGAATCCAGGGAGCGATCCGCAGGCATGGATCGCTCGGCGCCTGCTTCCGTTCCGGGATGCGCCCCGGCGACGAGACCACGGCCGGGGCTCTGTGCGCCTTCGTTCGCGAGCTCAGGGCGCCGGATGACACGGGATACAGCAGCCTGGTTCCCCGGCCCGAGAAGAACAGCGCGTGTAAGAGGCTCCACCTGTACCTGCGCTGGATGGTGCGCTCCGACGAGATCGACCCGGGGGTGTGGACCGGTATCTCTCCCTCCCTGCTCATCGTTCCGCTGGATACCCACATGTTCGGCACGTGCAGGGTCCTGGGCATGACATCGCGCTCACAGGCCTGCATACCCGCAGCTCTCGAGATCACCCGGGCCTTCCGGAAGATAGACCCGCAAGACCCGGTAAAGTACGACTTTTCCCTGACCCGCATAGGCATCCGCAGGGAGGAGGACCTCTCCCGGATGATCGCCTCGTGCGCGGGTCGAGCGATTCAAGGAGGCAGGAATGGACGAAAGGATCCGGGATGCCGTGTATCAGGCATACACGGGTGAGTCGAAGGCTTCGCTGAGGCTCAAGGTGTTTGCAGAAAAGGCCCGTGATGAGGGCTACCCACAACTCGCCAAGCTCTTCAGCGTGATCTCGTTCTCGGAGGAGCTGCACGGCAAGAGAGCACTGAGGCTCCTCAGGGAGATCAGGAGCACCCAGGAGAACCTGGCCGAGAGCTTCGAGAAGGAAACGAGGGTGGCGGGCGTGGCCTACGACGAGTTCATCAGGTATGCAGAGGAGGCCGGGGACCGGGCCGCTTCGCTGTACTTCAGCCAGTCGAGGGATGTCGAGGAGATCCACGCCAAGCTGTACAAGGAAGCCATGGACCACATGCTCGAGGACCGGCAGACGACCTACTACGTGTGCGATGTCTGCGGCTACGTCTCGGACGGCGTGCTGCCCGAGGTGTGCCCGGTGTGCGATGCGAAGAAGGATCGATTCGTGGTCTTCGAATGACCCCGGAGCTCCCCGGCAAGCCATTGCGCGATCATCCGGCGGGAGTTTCCATGCCCTGATGACATACCGGGAAGAGGGGATGCGGCAAACCCGTTAAGCGGGCGGCCGGCGAGGTCTCCTAATGCCGGCCGGGTCAGCTGCCGGTGGGGCGTTGCCGTACGAGCTGTTGCTGGTATGTCTCGAATTCTCGGCAGGCCTTCTTGAGCTTGTCGATGGAACGGATGCCCAGCCGGATGAGCTCTTCAAGAATTTCTCTACGTGTCAAGGATATCTGCATGCGATCTTCCTGTTGAACGCGCCCTAATCCTGAATCGCCTGTTCATCTTCTGTAGAATGACATTTTTATACCAAAAAGCGCCTGGGCTTGCAAGAATGAAGTGAACAGTGAATGTTTCACCGCCGGCCGGAGAGTCAGGCCGGGAGAGAAGGCTCCCGGTTTTTTGCCGGTTTGACGCCCGGCATGACCGGGGCCGTGCGCCTCAAGCCCGCATCGGTCTCTTCGCCGCCCGGCCGCGTGCCGGCGGGCCTTCGGTCGTGGCCGGCGCCGCTAACGGGACCTGCTCCACTCCCAGCTCACGAGGTCAGAGAAGAACCCGAGCTTCGTGGAGCCGGGACACCGCTCCAAGGAGAACAGGAACGAGAGCGCAAAGGAGGAGCACGTATCCTGCTTGCGGTACAGGAAGGTCCGCCAGAGGATGCTCACCTCCGAGGCCCCGGGGGATTCCGTTTTGCTGGCAAGGGTCAGCAGGGGCAGCCAGTTCCTGCGGAAGCCCTCGTCGTGGATGGGCACGATCCAGGGGAAGTACCACGATTCCAGGCCCTCACGGAAGTGCCGGTGCCAGAGGGGCCAGATCGTGAGCTCGCGCTCGTCCGGGGCGCTCGCCTGTCTCAGGGTGGTCTTCGTGCTCAGAAGCAGGATGGTGGTGCGCTCCCGGACTTCAAAACCCGATGTGTTTCTGGAGATCTCGTGCCTGTACAGTGGCCACATCACGATCTTCTTCCGGTAGGTATCTCCCTCTGACTTGCTCCAGAAAAGCGGGAAGATCCTGAGCTCCTCGTAGGCGCCGGTTGCCCTGCGGAGTAAGGGCCAGGGAAAGTTGACGGCCATGAACTCGGGCGAGGTGTCATGGCTGTAGGTGAACAGCGGCCAGAGCACGGCCCAGTTCCGGTAGGTATCGCCGCTTGCGTGGTAGTAGAAGGGCAGCACCGCGTCGATGCGCTGCACTCCCCTCCGGAAGTGGATGAACGGCCACAGCGCGAAGTCGTGGCGGTAGTTTACGGTCTTTTCGTACCCGTAGAGGGGAAAGACCTTGAATTCGCGGCCCGGGGAATAGTGGAAGATCGGCCACAGGTAGGTATAGTGGTCGATGCCGTCGTCCGTTGTGTGCCAGTACAGCGGCCAGAGAACGAAGCGGATATCATCGTGGCCGAACCGGTGGCTCAGGGTCCCGTAGAGCGGGAAGAAGCCGCCGTATGTCTCGTCGCCGTACCACCCGCCGAAAAGGAGCAGGAGGTTGAAATCTTCCCTGGAGTCCTCGTTCGAATAGGAAAAGATCGGGGTGAACCTGCCGCGCTCCTCGGTGAAGCGCCCTAGCGGATAGAGCACCTCGGTTTGATCCTCGCCCGTCGAGAACAGGGGGCGCACGGCGGTGTACTCCGGACAGATCTCCACCAGCGGGCCGAGGAGCGAGAGGCTGCGTCCCCGATCGGTTGACTCGGAGAAAAAGATGGGCGCGAAGTTGATCGTGGCCGCCTGCAGGTTTGCAAGCGGCATCATCAGCAGCGCCGACAACAGGGCCCTCGCGAGGGCGTGCCCGAGGCGCATAGCTTGCCTACCTCATGAGACCCATGATCGTGCCGAACACACTCACCGGTGTCTGCTCCTCGATGCCCTGGGCGGCGAGGTTGGCGTTCCTGAGCGCCTCCCGGAGGTTCTCGTAGAGCTCCTGGTCCGTGAGCAGCCTGCCCAGCGTGCCTTCCCCCTCGGCCATGGTGCCGGTGATGGTGCGGACGTTTTCCGAGATGGCAACGAGGTTGGCGTAGAGGGCGGGGTCTTTCATGAGCATGGGCAGCGTGCCATCCTGGCTCATCCCGTCGACGAGGCCCTGCACGGTTCCCATGAACTCAACCAGGGAGACGTAGAGCTCGTCGTCATGAACCAGCCTGCCGATGGTGCCCTCGCCCGCGTTGATGGTGCGCGCGATCTCGCCGAGCTCCCTGCCCGTGGTGGTAAACCCTTCGGACGCCTCGACCAGGGTGTCGGTTATCCTGCGCAGGCCCGAGATCACGGCGTTGATGTCCTCGCGGTTCTGCGCTACCAGCTCGGAGGAATCCTCCGTGAACCTGCGGATGTTGTTCATGATGGCCTGCAGGGTCTCCTCGTCTCCCAGCGTGGTGTTGAGCGCGTACGACAGGTCGGTCAGGTTGTTCGCCAGCTCGCCGAGCTGGAGCAGGAGATCATCGAGGGAGGGGGGAACGTTCGTGCGCGAAATCTTTCCGCCTGGCTCGACCATATCCTCGGACGCGCCTGGCTGGATGACGATGACCTTGTCGCCGAGCACTCCCCTGGTGGCGACCGACGCCAGGCTGTCTGCGGGGATCCGGATGTTCTCATAGATGCTGGCGGCCACCAGGGCCGAGTAGTCCGGGTTCAGCGATATCGCATCCACGCTGCCGACCTGGACCCCGGCGAGCACGATCTGTGATCCCTTGCTGAGCCCCTCCACCGTGGTGAACACCATGCTCACGGGGTAGGTCTTTTTCCTGGTGAGGTCCAGCTCGCCAATGAAGTAAGACAGGGCGAGGAAGACTGCAACCACCGCGACGATGAAGATGCCGACCTTTGCTTCGTTGCTCATGCCCGTACCTCAAGGATATCCATTGGTTTATTCGAAAAGTTCATCGATTTTCTTCCTCAGCTCGTCGGAGGCGTTCCTGCTGAAGACCACTGCTTTCAGAAAATGATCGAGGGCCCTATCCCGCTTTCCGAGGCTCAGGAGTATCTCGCCCATGTGCTCGTGGATGGTGGGGTCGTTGTCGAGCTTCTGGACGGCCTTCTCGAGATACGTGAGAGCCTTCTCCGGCTCGTTCATGCGAAAGAGCACCCATGCCATGGAATCCAGGATATAGGGATCGTCGGGCCGCTGGCTCAGGGCCCTGCCGATCATCTCACGGGCCTGCTCCAGGTTGATGGATTCGTCGGCCCAGACGTACCCGACGAAGTTGAGCGCAACCGGGTCTGAGGGGTCGTTTTCCAGGATCTGGTTGGCTATTTCCAGCCCCTCGTCCCGCCTTCCCGCCAGGTCGAGCTCGGTGGCGAGCTGGTAGCCGGCCTCGAGGCACCCCTCCTGAGCCGAAAAGTGCCGCCACGCAGTGAAGAGCTCCTCGATGGCCTCCTCGGACCTGTCCAGGTCCTTGAGGATCGAGGATCTCAGGAGTACGGCCTCGCACCCGAGCCTGCCCTCGAGGGAGATCCCGGAGAGCTCGCCATAGGCCTGTTCGAGCCTGCCGAGCCTTGCATAAGCGATGGCCAGGTAGTAGACGTCTTCCACGTCCTTCTCCGGCAGGGAGGCGATGTTCGTGATGGCCTCCTCGTACATACCTTCCCGGATCTGGAGCAGCACGAGCTTCCGGGTGATCCGGGGGTCGCTGCTGAGCTGGCGGAGCCTTTCCATCGTGGAAATGGACTCCCGGTACCTGCCTGTAGAGAAGTAGAGATCGGACAGGGCGATGAGGGCTTCTACGGAGTCGGGTTCGAGCTCGAGATGCTGCTGGTAGGAGGATTCCGCCATGGCCGTATCTCCCGAGAGCTCGTAGACCTTCCCGAGGTCCAGGTATGCCGGGAGGAACCGGGGGTTGATCTCGAGCACCTTCAGGAGGGACTCCCTGGCGCAGGCGAGATCCTTGTTGCCCAGGCACGCTTTCGAGAGGGTGTAGAGAATGGAGATGTTCTCCTCCGAGTCGGGCATCCCCCGCAGGAGCTCCTCTGCCCCGGTGAAATCCGAGACGATGATCCTCAGGTTGGCCAGGAACAGCTTGATCTGGCTGTGGTCCGGGTACCTCTGCACGAGGGCCTCGGTGTCCTTGATGGCCTGGTGCCAGTCTCCCTTGCGGGCGTAGATCTTGGTTCTGATCTCCAGGGACTCGCCCACGAAGGTGTCCGCTTCGATGAGACGGTCGACGAGGTTGAGCGCCGTATCGGCATCGTTGAGGATGTAGGAGATCCGGGCTCGGGCGAGCCACGCGACCGGGTCGTCCACCTTTGCATAGTGCTCCAGGGCCTGCTGCCAGTGTCCCTGGTTCTCCTCGTACCGGGCCAGCATCATGAGCAGGCGGGGGTCTTGCTCCCTGACCGCGGCAGGCTCCGGGACACTGTCCGGGGCCGGTACATGGGCGCAGCCGGCGGCCAGGGCCAGCATGCCCAGCGTAATGAGCAGCTTATACCTTCCGGCTCTGAGCAATGGCAAACATCTCCCTGACCGTGGCAGCCGGGTCGGGGCTGCCGAATATGCTGGACCCGGCCACGACCACGTCCACGCCCTGGTCCAGCACCGTGCGCAGGTTATCCAGGCCGATCCCGCCGTCGATCTGGACGAGGATGTTCCGCCCGGCCGTAAGCCTCTTGACCTCCGCGATCTTGGGGATCACCGCATCGATGAACTTCTGCCCCCCGAACCCGGGGTTGACGCTCATGATGAGGATGAGGTCCAGCTCGTCGAGGCAGTGGGCCAGGGCGCTCACGGGCGTTGCCGGGTTCAGCGACGCCCCGGGGGAACACCCGAGCTCGCGGATTCTCGTCAGTGTCCGATGGAGGTGCCGGCAGGCCTCGGCGTGGACGGTAATGCCCTGAGCGCCCGCCTGGGCAAAGTCCTCCAGGTACAGGTCGGGATCGGTGATCATGAGGTGACAGTCGAGAAAGGCATCGGTCACGGCGCGGACGCTCTTGACTACCAGGGGGCCGATGGTGATGTTGGGGACGAAGTGACCGTCCATCACATCCACGTGTACCCACTGGGCTCCGGCGGCCACGACCTTCCGGATGTCGCTTCCCAGGTTCGCGAAATCAGCCGAGAGTATGGATGGCGCAAGTATCATACAGCCCCCGCTCGCTTGTTTTTTCAAGGGGCCTTCCCGCGGAAACACCCCGCTATTCTTGTATCACGAATCCCGTGCGAATGCCCGAGCAATTTTCAGGGATGCTTCTCGCGGCCGAGCATGATCTGAGGGGTGTGG
>JBASVF010000142.1:0-2384 GCA_049275795.1 Desulfomonilia bacterium | reverse complement strand
TTTGAGTGTCACACTCTTCGAGAAGACGCCAATTATACATGCACTTACAGATTCAAATGGGCAAGATTCAGGGGCAGTTCCCAGCAACCAGCTGACTTTATTCGATTAACGTTGGGACAGTAGTGAGCCTGAACGATTAGTGAAGGATTAAGAATTACTAAGAAAACTCGTTCCAATATGGGTATATTGGTAAAGTGGCAATTTTATATCCAGAATTACTTCAGGCAACGATTCGTTACCTACGCAGCATGAAAGGTCCATGTATTTAGTTGCCTGAGCAACAGCCATACCCCCATCTGATCGCAATGCATTGAAATGTGAAGATTGAATAGCAGCGTCCTATGCTAGACAAATTGAAGATCTTGATTACCGGCTCAGGCGGCTTCATCGGGTCGGTCTTGTGTTGTCGGCTCGCGGCCGGGGCAGAGGTCATTGCCCTGGATGTCGGTAGCAGACCGGGAGACCTGCCAGAGGGCCTCATCTGGGAACAGGCGGACATCACCACCGCAGCTTCAGTGAAGGAGGTGTGCCGTCGGCATATGCCGGATGTCGTCATCCACTGCGCCGGGATCGCCCATCAGAAAGCAGGTGCGGTAAGCGCCGAGGACTACTTCAGGGTAAACAGCAGGGCCGCGGAAAACCTGGCACGTCTGGCGGCGGAGAGCAACCCCGATGTATGGTTCATTTTTCTTTCCAGCATTTCGGTATACGGTGAAGAGAACCTGGACATGCCGGTTTCCGAGGACATCTCCTGTAACCCCTCGAGCGACTACGCAGTGAGCAAGTGCGATGCCGAGAAGCGCCTGCTTGAATTGTCCAGGGGGAACCTGCTCAGGGGGTTGACGATCCTGCGCCTTGCCCCGGTGTATGACCGCTGCTGGAGCCTGAACCTCGATCGGAGAGTGTTCGGGCCACGCAGGCTGGTCTATCTGCGGTTCGGCTCGGGAGAGCAGCGGATGTCCGCGCTGGCACGGGACAATCTCGTTGATTTCATAGACTACCTGTTGAAAAAGTCGCGTTCCCCTTCAGTGTATGAGATCATGAATGTCTGTGATTTGCATCCATACGAGTTCAACAGAATCATCGCTGCTTACAAAAATTCGGGGATGTTTGCAAATCGGCCCAGGATCTCGGTTCCCCTGCAAATCGTCTGGCTCTTGTCCCGTATGGCTGGCCTGGTGCTGCCAGGAAAAAGGAAATGGCTTCATTCCGGGTATGATAAGTTGGCTTCAAGCCTTGTTTTCGATAACCAAGCTATGCTGGGCACCGGATTTGTTCCAAGGTATGACTTGGAATCGGTGTTCCATCCATAAAACCGTAAATGATCATGACGGCCTGGCTCCTGTTGACAGCATCGATTATTCTTGGCGCAGGGGGTGCCCTGCTCGTTTCCCGGTATGGACCGCAGCTGGGCTTGGTGGATGTACCCACTGATCGCAGCTCGCACCGCCAGCCTGTTCCCAAGGGCGGAGGGGTGGGTATCCTCTGTTCGTTTCTGATTGCGGCTGCAGGCCTGCAGATATCTCCGATGCTGTGGGGTCCGATCATTGCTCTGTCCGTGGTGAGCCTGCTCGGTGACAGGTATGACCTCTCCGTGCGCAATCGGCTGGCGGTCCAGTTCGGCATGGCCTTTTTCGTGCTGGTTGCGGGCGTATTGATCCAGAAAATGAGTTTGCTGGGCGCGTGCTCGAGTCTTGTCCCCGTGACATTCGGCATTGCGTTTTTCATGGTGTTCATGGTTGGTACCGCCAATTATTACAATTTCATGGATGGCATCAACGGCATTGCCGCCGTTACCGGCATCGTGGCGTTCGGTCTGCTCGCCTGGTATGCCTTTGACCGAGGGAACTTTTCTGCTCCGGTAGTGCTGTGCCTGAGCCTTGTCTTCGCATGCCTCGGGTTTTTGCCCTTCAACATGCCCAGGGCGAGAGTGTTCATGGGCGACGTGGGGAGTATCCTGCTCGGCTTCGTATTTGCGGGGATGGTGATACTGCTGGCAGAAAACTTTCTGGAATTTATCGCTCTTGCAGCCTGTCTCTTCCCCTTCTATGCCGATGAGCTCACCACCATGGCCGTCAGGCTGCGGGACGGCGAAAGGTTGAGCAAGCCCCATCGCAGGCACCTGTACCAGCTTCTTGCCAATGAAATGGGCATCGATCACTGGAAGATATCGCTGGGCTACGGCGTGGTCCAGCTGATCGTAGGCTATGGCGCCCTCGTAACGACAAGGCATGGGTTTGCGGCTACTCTTGCCGTGTGATGAGCGACAATCAAACTTCCCGACGAGCGACAATTAGAATTCCCGTTTAGGAAAGGGGATAGATTATTGTGATGCTGATGGATTGGAGGCGTCACGATGGTCACAGACAAGCAAGTCAGGAGGT
>JBASVF010000141.1:0-4226 GCA_049275795.1 Desulfomonilia bacterium | reverse complement strand
CCCATATACGTTGGCAACGGGCAGGTTGAGGCCCTTCGCCACTCGGTACTGCAGCGCCATGGGGAGATATCCGCATACATCCTGCACCTCTTCGAGCACCGGGATCAAAGCTCCTGGCTTCGACTTGTATTTTGCGATAATTTCATCAACTTGCGCGAGCTGTTCAGAGGTGAACTCAGCCAACCCTGCTTCAATCTGGTTCGTATCCATACCTGCCACTTTATCCTCCCTTATGTTCTTTGTCCTTTTACCTGTTCATGCCGTGCTCTTACCCCGTAACATGAATATTGATTCCAGAAACATATCATGCCTTTCGCCCTGCATCAAGTGGAAACTGAATGATGGCTCATCGTTCACGACTCGGATTCCCCCATTATCTTAAGAGATTATGACCATAACGGGTATCCCGTTGTCCATCCTGATAGTTGTCCATCCTGATAGCTGTTCATCTCAAAGCCTTGTACCGCATAGTGGAAAGCTGCCTCTGGAAAGGCTCCCAGCGCGCTTCCGGCCGAAGAAAAGCCCGGGATTCATCGCCAGCCGTATAATACGTCCTGCAGCTGAAATCAAGCATTATCAGCCCGCACCGGCGTATGATTTTCTTCCTTGACACATGCCGCGTATAATCAATAAGGTAGTCGCCTCATGACAGGCACCGTACTGATCGGCGGCAAATCGAGCCGTTTCGGCAGAGACAAGGTGGTAACGCCCATGGGTGAGAGGATGCTCGTCGAGCGCGTTACCGAGGTCATCGCCCCGCTCTTCGACGAGGTCATCCTCATCGGTCACCGGCGTCCCGGGCTCGAGGCCTTCTCCATCGTAGAGGACCTGGTTCCCGGCCAGGGCCCCCTGGGCGGCATCCGCACGGCCCTGAGCGTGTCGAAGACGTCCCACTGCTTCGTCTTCGCCGCCGATATGCCAAACCTCGACCGGTCGTTCATCGAGTACATGATCTCGGTGAGCGGCGATCACGACATCGTGATACCGGTATGGTCCCAGGGCAGAGAACCGCTCCATGCCATCTACCACCGGAGGATCCTTCCCGTTGTCGAAGAGCTGCTCGAAAGCGGGACCCACCGGATCTTCGACCTCCTCAATTCTGTCAACCCCCTGGTCATTCCCGAGGAGATCATCCGCAGATATACCGACCCTGCAGTGATCTTCGCCAACATCAATACCTTGAGCGACCTGGCCTCGTTCTGAGTGCCTGGCGGAAAAGACTGGATATCGTCTTCCATCACCGGCGGCGCCGTCCTCCAGGACGACGGGTGTGAGAAAATATCGCCCGAGCTCTCCCGATGCCGTGGAAATACGGGTAGCTCTGTGATATAGATCACTTGATATGATGCAGGAATCCATCCTCTCAGGCAGCGTGACCGCTCTCATGGAGAAGGCGAGCACCGTGCTGCCCGGCGACGTGCGAGACGCCCTGTCATGCGCGCACTCGCGAGAGCCCGAGGGATCGATCGCCCGTGAAACGCTGGGTCTCATTCTTCAGAGCGCAGAGCTCTCCCGCGAGTCGGGCCTCCCCATATGCCAGGATACCGGGGTGCCCCTGGTAATGGTCCGAGCCGTTCCCGAGGGCTCGATGTCCGTCGTGGAGGCTGCGGTCAGGGCGGCGCTCAGGTCGCTCACGGAGCGGGGCATCCTGAGGCAGAACTGCGTTGATCCCGTAACGGGCCGCGACACATCGGACAACACCGGCGATCACGTGCCGCAGATCCACTTCCTTCCCTCCAGGGGGCCGACCCTGATCCAGGTGATGTTCAAGGGTGGGGGCTCGGAGAACGTGAGCGCCCAGTACTCGCTGCCCGATCCCGGCCTCGATGCGGGGAGGGATCTCGAGGGAGTGAGGAAGTGCGTGCTGGACGCGGTGTTCAGGGCGCAGGGCAAGGGGTGCTCACCGGGAATCCTGGGCATCTGCATCGGCGGAGACCGTGCCTCGGGCTACCTCCTCGCCAAGGAGGCGCTCTTCAGGAGGCTCGACCTCAGAAATGAGTCACCGGATCTCGACCGGCTCGAGAAGACGATCGTCGAACAGGCCAACGAGCTCGGCATCGGCCCCATGGGCCTCGGGGGAGCCACCACGCTGCTCGGCGCCCGCATCGTTTCCGCAGGCAGGCACCCTGCCTGCTACTTCGTCACGGTGAGCTACTCGTGCTGGGTCACGAGACGCGCCTCCGCCGAGCTCGACCGGGAAGGGAGAATCGTCAGATGGCTGTAGAGAGAATCTCCTCTCCCCTGGCACCCGCGACCGTACGGTCGCTCCAATGCGGCGACCGGGTGCTCCTCTCCGGGAGGATCGTTACGGCCAGGGACCAGGTGCACGCATATCTCGCATCGGGAGGGCGATCTCCCATCGACCTCGCCGGGCTCGTGATCTACCACTGCGGCCCGGTCGCTGTCCGCCGGGACGATACCTGGCAGGTCCTGGCAGCCGGTCCCACCACCTCCATGCGTGAAGAGCCCTACGAGGCCGAGGTGATCAGGGCCCACCGGCCGGGTGCGATCATGGGCAAGGGTGGTATGGGAGAATCCACCAGGCAGGCGCTCCAGGCCCATGGATGCGTTTATCTCCACCTCACCGGTGGTGCAGCGCTGTCCATCGCGCGGACCATCACCCGTGTGGAGGAAGTGCACCTCCTGGAGTTCGGGCAGCCGGAGGCAATGTGGGTGCTCCAGGTCCGGGACCTGCCGGCGCTGGTCACCATGGACGCATCGGGCCGGTCACTGCATGCCGAGATCGAAGGTAATTCGCGGGAAAATCTCCGGCGATTATTGAACATCCCCATTTTCTGAGGAACGTGATCCGTACGGGGGGAAAACACACGAGAAGGAGGAATGCTGCATGAAGGTCAATGAAATGTTCAATCTCACGGGCAAGGTCGCCATCGTTACGGGAGGAGGAAGGGGCATCGGGAAGTTCATCGCCCAGGGCCTGGCCGAGGCAGGGGCCGACCTGGTCATCGCGTCCCGGAAGGTGCAGAACTGCGAGAAGGCCTGCGAGGAGTTCAAGGCACTGGGAGTAAAGGCGCTGGCCGTCAAGTGCGACACCTCTTCCGATGAGGACATCCAGGGCCTCATCGACGCGACCATGAAGGAATACGGCAGGATCGACGTGCTGGTGAACAATGCCGGGATCACCTGGGGCGCGCCCACCCTGGAGTTCCCGCTGGACAAGTGGGACAAGATCTTCGCGGTCAATGTAAGGGGCGTATGGGTGCTCTCCCAGAAGGTAGCCAAGATCATGAAGGAGCAGGGCGGGGGCAAGATGATCAACATTTCCTCCATCTTCGGATCGCGGGGTTCCATCGAGGAGGGGCACCCGGCGGTTGCATACAACCCATCGAAGGCCGCCATCGAGGTCCTGACCAAGAACCTCGCGGTAAAGCTCGCGCGCTACAAGATCTACGTCAACTGCATCGCGCCCGGGTTCTTCCGTACCGACATGATGGAGTATATCTTCAAGCCGGAGATGAAGGCCATCCTGGATATCATGATCGGACAGATTCCCCTGAACATGTACGGCGAGGAGGACCATATCAAGGGACTGGCCGTCTATCTCGCCTCAGCCGCCTCGAACTTCGTAACCGGGGCCGTCATCCCGGTGGACGGCGGGCTCGGGGCCATGTAGGGACCCGCGAGATTTCCTGATTTGAAACTACCCCGGGGCTGCGCCGGCCGCGTCCCGGGGTTGACCGCCCGTTTGCCGGCGCCCGGGCTGCAGCATCACTCCCCTGCCTGCCCCGTCCATTTCTGGAGAATCTCGATGATCTTGTGCGCCTGCTGGACGCTCGAGATGGTGAACTTGGACTGCTGCCGGTACTCGTCGCCCACCTTGCGATACCTGCGGATAGAGTAGCGCTCGGGGCCGAAGTCCTCGATCTTGGGATCCCACTGACGATAACGGAACATGATCGTGGTCCAGGCGCCCTTGGAGAGGATCTCCTTGTCCAGCTCCTCGACGATCACACGGCCGTCCTCTTCGTATTGAATTGTTATATCCTTTATTTCAGAGGCCATAGAGCCCTCCCCTCGTTTTCATGAGGCTCATGATGCAGCCCGGCATGAAAAAACACAAGGGTTTTCGCCCCGGCCCGTCAGTCTGCAGCCACATGGGTTCTTGCTTTTTTACCCGGCATGATTTACCTAAGTCTTGATTTCCCTTTCAACATTCCACCGCCCGTTACGGGCCGGGAGGGTGCAGGAGGGTTTCGAATCACAGA
>JBASVF010000140.1:0-2370 GCA_049275795.1 Desulfomonilia bacterium | reverse complement strand
GGGCTATACCTCCAGCCTTCCCGATCAGTCCGATCTCCCGTACAAACTCAGGGACCACGCCTGGTTCTTCGGGTTCTCCCCAGTGGAGGACCCGGAGATCCTCGTGGTCGCCATCGTGGAGCACGGCGGGAGCGGTTCTAGCATCGCCGCGCCCGTGGTCAGGGACGTCATACGGGAATATTACGCTACAAAGAGGCCAGGTGATGAGCAGGTATGCCAGAATAACCGATAACATCGACTGGGGCCTAATCACCACGACCCTGGCCATCATATGCATCGGCCTTTTGTGCCTGTACAGCTCGTCGCGGGTGACCAACATCCTCATCTTCTACAAGCAGCTCATATGGATCGCGCTCGGCGTGCTGATCATGACCGTGGTGTTCATCGTGGATTACCGGGTGCTGCTGCGCTCGGCATGGCCCCTGTACGGGCTCATGATCCTGGGCCTGGTCCTGGTCCTGATCATCGGCAGGGAGATATCCGGAGCAAGGAGGTGGATCTCCCTGGGCCCTCTGGGGATCCAGCCCTCGGAGCTGGCCAAGGTGATCATGATCATATGGCTGGCGTACTGGGGAGAGCAGAAGAAGCACGTCAGGGGGTATGGGCTCAAGGATCTCATCATGCCTGCGATATTCATCATGGTACCCGTGGGGCTCATCCTCGTGGAGCCCGACCTCGGCACCGCCGGCATCGTTGCGCTCATCTCCTGCACCCTGCTGTTGTTCCTGGGGATCAAGCGAAGGACCCTCATCGGCCTTTCGGTCCTGTTCATCTCGGCCATGCCCTTTGCCTGGTTCTCCCTGAAGGACTACCAGCGCATGAGGATCCTCTCATTCTTCGATCCCGCCCGGGACCCCCTTGGAAGCGGCTACCACGCCATCCAGTCCAAGATCGCCGTGGGCTCGGGAGGGCTCCTGGGCAAGGGCTTCCTGGAAGGCACCCAGACGCAGCTGAGGTTCCTGCCCGAGCACCACACGGACTTCATCTTTTCCGTGGTGGCAGAGGAGTGGGGCTTTGCCGGCTCGGCGCTCCTGTTGCTCCTCTACGGCGCCCTGATCACCAAGATCACCCAGATCGGGTTCAAGGCCAAGGACCGATTTGGCACCATGATCTGCTTCGGGATCGCGGCCTATTTCACGCTGCACATCTTCATCAACATCGCCATGGCCATGGGCGTCTTCCCGGTGGTGGGGGTGCCGCTGCCCTTCATCAGCTACGGGGGCTCGTTCATGCTCATCAACTGGATATGCATCGGGCTGGTCCTGAACGTCGCATGGAGAAGGTTCATGTTCTAGCGCCGCTGTCGGCGATGGCCCGGACAATCCCGGCCCGCCGCGTGTCGTAGAGGGCACGTGCGCCCTGCTTTTAAAGGATTTACGACCGATCGGAGAGCAGGGTCTCGGCGGAAAATTTCAAACCTGCCACGCCTTCAGGACATGCCGCCGTTCGTCTCGTCCCGGTCGTCGAGGGCATTGAGGGCATCGTCAGCAGTGGGGTACTCACGGTGAGAGACCAGGCTGTAGAGGCGATTGCGCTTGAGGCGTTTCCGCATGTCGTTGTCCAGCCCGGCAAACAGGATCCTGAGGCCCGAGCCTTCCCACAGGCGGATGACGCGCAGCAGGAGGCCGAACCCGGCGGAGTCCACGAATCCCACATCTTTGAGATCCAGAACCAGGTGCGTCCGCGGCCTCCGGGGCACGAGGGTGCTGATCCGTCTCACCGTTTCCCTGTCCACGATCCCGGGCAAGGTGATGAGCGAGTACTCGCAGGAGCCCCTGGTGCCTCTCTTCAAGACGACCGGGTGTTTGAACATCTTGAGGTAGCTGTGGGGTGAGGTAAGCCTCGCATACAGGTGGGAGAAGGCAGAAGGCCAGATGAGAAGCCAGATCTTGAGCAAACCGGCCGGTCCGCCGCGCATCAGCCAGGCCGCCGGGCGCCCCATGACCCGGAGCGTCCGTGTGACCGCGCCCAGCGCCCGGCATGCCGGGTGCTCCAGGGAGCCGTCCACCCCGATGACAACCGGCACGCGGAGCCTGTTCCTGTTGCGACCGAGCCAGGATGCAAGCCTCGAACTCCTCAGGGAAACGACCAGGATCCCGGATCCGGTCTCGTTGACCCGGTCCACGAGCTCCAGGTCCCGGGCCTCGGTGTTCCCGAAGCGCCCCCCGGACAAGCGAAACCATCCAGGAGAGCGCCCCTTGACCGGCTGTGCCGGCCCGTTCTCCCCGTCCGCCGCGGCCGGGGGCGCCACTCTCAGCTCCCGCGGCCCCAGGAAGCAGGCGGACACACCCCGCGAGGCGGCCTCTGCAAGGATCCCGGCCACGAGCTCGGCGGTCCTTATGCGCTCCTTTAAGGGCGAGCCCAGGAGGG
>JBASVF010000139.1:0-8915 GCA_049275795.1 Desulfomonilia bacterium | reverse complement strand
GAGTCGAGCGGGTCCACTGCGGGATAGATGCCCAGCTCGACGATCTGGCGCGAAAGAACCGTGGTGGCGTCCAGGTGGCTGAACGTGGTTGCCGGAGCAGGGTCGGTGAGGTCGTCGGCGGGCACGTAAATGGCCTGGACCGAGGTGATTGACCCCTTGGTGGTGGTGGTGATGCGCTCCTGCAGCTCGCCCATGTCGGTGCCCAGTGTCGGCTGGTATCCCACGGCTGAAGGCATGCGGCCCAGCAGAGCGGAAACCTCCATGCCCGCCTGGGTGAAGCGGAAGATGTTGTCGATGAAGAGCAGCACGTCCTGATTCTGCTCGTCACGGAAATATTCCGCGGTGGCCAGGCCGGAGAGGCCCACGCGCGCACGGGCTCCCGGAGGCTCGTTCATCTGGCCGTAAATGAGGGCGGCCTTGCTGATAACGCCGGATTCCTTCATCTCGAGCCAGAGGTCGTTGCCTTCTCTGGTGCGCTCACCCACGCCGCAGAACACCGAGAAGCCGCCGTGCTTCATGGCCACGTTGTGGATCAGCTCCATGATGAACACGGTCTTGCCCACGCCGGCGCCGCCGAACAGGCCGATCTTGCCGCCCCTCATGTAGGGGGTGAGCAGGTCGATGACCTTGATGCCGGTCTCGAACGACTCGATCGAAGTGCTCTGCTCGGTGAACTTCGGGGGCTCGCGGTGAATGGGGTAGCGCTTGTCCGTCACGACCGGGCCGCCCTCGTCCACGGGCTTGCCCACGACGTTGAGGATCCGGCCGAGGACCGCCTCGCCGACCGGAACCGTGATGGGTGCTCCGCTGTCCTTCACCGGCATGCCCCTGACGAGACCGTCGGTGGAGTCCATGGCGATGCACCGGACCGTCCGGTCGCCGAGATGCTGAGCCACCTCGAGCACCAGGTTGTCTTCCTCGTCCGAGAGGAAGGGATTGGTTACGAACAGGGCGTTATATATATCCGGCAGGTCACCCTTGTCGAAAGTGACGTCAACAACTGCTCCGATAACCTGAGATATTCTTCCCGTCTCCATAGGCTCACTCCTTCTCAATTTTTAACCCTTCAGGGCCTCGGCACCGCTCACCACCTCCATGAGCTCGGTGGTGATGGCTGCCTGCCTGGCCCGGTTATACTTGATGCTCAGCTTGTCGATCATGTCCGCTGCGTTGCCCGACGCGCTCTCCATGGCGGTCATGCGCGCCCCGTGCTCCGAGGCGGCAGACTCCAGGAGCGCCCGATATATGAAGATCGTGAGGCTCATGGGTATGAGCGCATCGAGGAGGACATCCTCCGAGGGTTCGCACGGGTACTCCACCTTGGACATCTCGTCGTCCGACTCGATCTGCTCGACGGGCAGGATCCGGTCCTCGTGCAGTATCTGGCTCATCGCGGACTTGAACTCGTTGAAGATGATGAAGAGCTCGTCGAACTCCTCGTTGATATACCCGTTGATGAGGTCGTCACCGATCTCGGAGGCGAGCTCGTACGAGGGGTTGCCGATCACGATCGATTTCCTGATCTTGACCTTCTTGCGCTTGAAGTAGTCGCCCGAGCGCTTGCCCACGAGAACCAGAGAGAGCTCTTCGTACTTGTCCCGGTTTTGCTTGATGAAGGCGTCAGCCTTTCTGAAGACGTTCTGGTTGAAGGATCCGCACAGCCCCCTGTCGGAGGCCATAACGACGAGAACACACTTCCTGGGCTCGCGCACCCGAAGGAGCGGGTGCATGTCCGGGTTGGTCCTCGTCACCAGGGAGATGAGCACCTCGTTGGTCTTGATGGCATAGGGGCGGGCCGCGATGATATCGCTCTGGGCTCTCCTGAGCTTTGCGGCCGCGACCATGCGCATGGCCGAGGTGATCTGCTCCGTCTTCTTGACCGAGCCGATCCTGTTTTTTAGGTCCTTGAGACTAGCCATGCCCTTACCCGCCTACTCTTCCACAACGAAGATCTTCTTGAAATCGGCGATCGCGTCCTTGAGCTTCTTTTCCGTATCCGCGTCCATCTGGCCGGTATCCCTCACACTCTGGAGGATGTCGGCGTGCTTGTTTTCCAGGAATGCGTAGAATTGCTCCTCGAAGCCGGTAATCGCCGAGACCGGGTACTCGTCGAGGAAGCCGTTGGTGCCCACGTAGATCATGCAAACCTGCTTCTCGACCGGCAGCGGCTTGTACTGGGGCTGCTTGAGCATCTCCATGAGCCGCTCGCCGCGGTTGAGCTGTGCCTGGGTCGCCTTGTCGAGATCGGAGCCGAACTGCGAGAACGCGGCGAGCTCGCGGTACTGAGCCAGGTCGAGGCGCAGCGTTCCGGCGACCTTCTTCATGGCCTTGATCTGGGCGTTGCCGCCCACGCGCGAAACCGAGATACCCACGTTGATGGCGGGACGGAAGCCCGAGTAGAACAGGTCGGTGTCCAGGAAGATCTGGCCGTCGGTAATGGAGATGACGTTCGTGGGAATGTACGCCGAAACGTCGCCGGCCTGGGTCTCGACGATGGGAAGCGCGGTGAGCGACCCGCCGCCCATTTCGTCGCTGTACTTCGCGGCGCGCTCGAGGAGCCTGGAGTGCAGGTAGAACACGTCGCCGGGGAATGCCTCGCGTCCCGGGGGCCTCCTCAGGAGCAGGGAGAGCTGCCGGTAGGCCTGGGCCTGCTTGGTGAGGTCGTCGTAGATGCACAGCGCATGGCCGCCCTTGTTCATGTAGAACTCGCCGATTGCCGCCCCGCTGTAGGGTGCGATGTACTGCAGCGGCGCCGGGTCTGAGGCGGTTGCCGCGACCACCACGGTGTACTCCATGGCGCCGAACTGCTCGAGGGTGGCGACCACCTGGGCGACCGTGGACTTCTTCTGGCCGATGGCGACGTAGATGCAGACGACCCCGGTGCCCTTCTGATTAATGATGGTATCGATGGCGAGCGCGGTTTTGCCGGTCTGGCGGTCGCCGATGATCAGCTCGCGATGGCCGCGGCCGATGGGGGTCATGGCGTCGATGGATTTCAGACCGGTCTGCAGAGGCTCCTTCACCGGCTGCCTCTTGACGATGCCGGGCGCCTTGATGTCCACGACCCGCGTCTCGGTCGTCTCGATGGGGCCCTTGCCGTCGATGGGCTCGCCGATAGCGTTGACGACCCTGCCGAGGATGCCTTCGCCGACGGGGATCTCGACGATCCTCTTGGTCCTGCGGACCTGGTCGCCTTCTTTGATGCCCACGGTCTCGCCGAAGAGCACGCAGCCCACGTTATCCTCTTCCAGATTCAGGGCCATGCCCATGACGCCACGGGGGAACTCGATGAGCTCACTGGCCATCACGTTCCTGAGGCCGTACACACGGGCGATACCGTCGCCGACGCTCAGGATGGTGCCGGTTTCGGCAACGTCGATCTCTTTCTCGTACCCCTTGATCTGGTCCTTAATGATCTTGCTTATCTCTTCCGCCCTTATCTGCATCCCTAGATCTCCCCTTTTAAACTCTGTTTTAATTTCGATATCTGTGTCTTGACGCTTCCGTCATAGACCATGCCCTCTACCTCGGCGATCACACCGCCGATGAGGGACGGCTCCACGATGACATCGACGTCCACCTCCTTGTTCACCACCTTGGAGAGCGTCTGCGCAATCTGACTGAGCTGGTCCTCGCTCAACGAAGCCGCGCTGGTGACTCGCGCCCTGACCCTTCCCGTGAGCTTGTCGAGGATTTCCTTGTATGCGTCCAGAATCTCGCCAAGGATAGAAAATCTGTCTTTATCGAGCATGATATTCAAAAAATTGACCACGTACTCTGATAGAGACATCTTGGATGCCACTTCCTTGAGGATACGCCGTTTCAGGGTGATATCGTACAGGGGGCTCTCGAGCAGGGCTTTGAACTCCCCGTTTTCGCTCACGAGCTGAGCGATCGCCTGCAATTCCTCAAGAAACTGCTTCTCCTTGCCCTCTTCCTGGCCCAGTTCGAACAAGGCCCTTGCATATCTTCTCGCTACCACGTCGCTCTTCACTGCTCTTTCCCCACTTTGTCCAGATATTCCTCGATCAGCCGCCTCTGGTCTTCGGGGGTCATCGAGCTGGTAACCAGACCCGAAGCCATGTCGCCGGCCATGTCGACCACCTGGTTTCTCAAGGAGTTCTTGGCCTTGAGGATTTCCTGCTCGGCAGACCACTTCGCCTGCTCGACGATCCTCTCGGCCGCCAGCTTGCCCTCCTCGATGATCCGCTTCTTTTCGTCCTCGAGCTCACCCATGATCGCCTGCTTGATCTCCTGGATGTCGGCCTCGATGTTCTGAAGCTTTGCCTGGTAGTCGGCGAACTGTTTCTCGGCATCGGTGCGGGCCTTGTCGGCCGCCTCGATCATCTCGGCAATCTCGAAGCGTCGATCGCTGAAGTACTTCTTGATCTTGTCCGCAAGGAGCTTCCAGAGAAGGGCCATGAGGACGATGAAGTTGAAGATCCTCCATACCATGTCCCAGAACTTGTGGCTCCCGCCTTCCTCGCCGCCGCCGGCCGCCATGCAGACCAGAACGCCCGAAAACAGCATGACCGCCAGGAGGGGAACTATCCTGTATACTCTCTTCATCACGCAACCTTCCTCCCCAGGATCTGCTGGGCAATGGTGCCTGCCATGACACCGATCTCGGGCTCCAGCTCCTTCTTCACCCGATCGATCTCCTCCGCCATTTCCTTCTGGACGTTGAGCACGATGGTATCGGCCTTGCGCCGTGCCTCCTCGATGATCTTGTTCGCCTCGTCGACCGCCTGCTTGCGGGATGCATTCTTGATGGCCATCGCGTCGATCTTGGCGTTGTAGAGCTTGTCGTTGTAGCTCTTCTGAATGCTCAAACTCTCTTCCAGAAGCTTCTTGGCCTTCTCCTGCCCGCCGACGATCCTCTCTTCGCGCTCGTCGAGCACCTTGAGTATGGGCTTGTAGAGGATCTTGTTCAGGATGAACATGAGAATCAGGAAGTTGAAGACCTGCACAAAAAAGGTCCAGTTCAGCTCTATCAAGGCGAACCTCCTTACACGATGAAGATGAGGAGCAGAGCAGCGGCCAGGGAAGAGATGCCGGTGGACTCGGCAACCTCCCGGACAACCAGCATCGTTCTCGCCAAGAGCCCGGCTTCGTCCGGATTCCTCCCGATCACCTCACACGCCTTCCCTCCGGTACAGCCCTCGCACACGCCGGGACCGATCGCGCCGAGCCCCGCTGCGGTGCCTGCACCCATAAAGGCTGCAGCTCTCACCAGATCCTCACCGGTTATGTTTCCCATAGCTGCTTGTTCCTCCCTATCCTTCCTTCTTTCTATATCACGAACACGAGGACGAGCGCGATGCCCAGGGCGTAGATCGCAGTAGACTACGCAACAGCCCGGGCAACCTGCATGGCCCTCATGACGAGCCCTCTCTGTTCCTGGCGGCTGCCTGCCGCGGCAGCAACAGCGGATACACCAGGCAACCTGCCGCCATGATGGACCCGCCCATGATACTGCTGAACATATGAAACGAGATCGAGACGATCCCGGCGAACCCGCTTACAAGGATGAAGAGCACGTACATGACCAAAAGCGCCGTTGCGGAGAGGATGCCTCCAATTTACCCGATGACCGCCCCAGATACCTGCCTCAGGATACCACGGCACACAGTCCTGAACACCGGCCGCCCCGGCAACCGGCACAGACAAGCTGATGGTGTTTTCTCCATCGCTAAAAACGCCCATTCTATGTCCTCTTCCTGCCACTCTGCACGGGATCCGGCTTGTACAGGTCCTGTATCCGCCGATACCCTGTCCAGTCGCAGCCCAAAATCCAAGAAGGATGAAGATGACAAGCACCAACCCATGGGCGTTGAGCCATGCATCGGGCCCATATCCCAGCCATGAGCCCAAAACTGTCGATCCTGCCATGACAAAGCCCAACTGGGTTACTATTGCAAGATCTTTCGCAAGCTGTGTATCTCTGCGGGATCTCCTGAAGATCCCCCTCCTTGGTTGTTTAATGAATGGTGCTTCACTCATTAAACACATCTTTCCGTATCATCTCCAGACATTGGATGTCAACAGATTTATTCCCGAGTCAACAGGCATTCGCAGCATCATGATGCCCATTCAGGCACTCCCCATGGCAAAACGGGCCGCCTCGAGACAGCCCGTGAAACAGCGCCGTTACCATCGGCGGGTGAGATTCGACGATCTCCCCGGCGCTCAGCCCTCATTCCGTACCGTGCTCCGGCTGGTCTTTTCTATTGAATTGATCTGATGCCCTTTACACGATCACAGCGGCATTTTCAAACCTTGATTTCCTCCTCCTTGGCCCGGCCCCGGCTCAATCGCCACCTTGCGTCGGGGAATCATGTATGATATCCACGGAATGCTATGTGGGAAACGGGCCAGATCTTGCTCGAGGTAAACCGCGAGGACATCTCGTATCTCCGGTTTATCTTCGAGGGCTACGACGGCCTGGGCATCGTGACCACCCGGGATGCGTTCTCGGCCGAGGTCACTGTCACCTACCCGCTGAGCAGAAGGCCCCTGCTCGATCAGCTGGTTCAGGCCCTGCGCCGGGAAGGCGTCGTCAGGAAGAAGGAGGACCGGCAATGAAGAAACCGTACCGTATCGGATCCGTGATCATGGTTGTCGCCTGCTCGCTCGCCCTCATGGCCATGTCGGGTGTGGGCACCCCGGTTCCCCAGGACGGAACCGCCCCCTCGTTCGACGCAACCGTCTCTGACACCACCGGCACCAGGGTGGAGGTTACCTCGGTGACCATAGACGGCAATACCCTGTTCCAGGCATTCCTGGGCAAGGGCAAGGTGAAGGTCCCCTTTGAGAACATATCCCGGATCGCCATCAAGGACAGGACCGCCTGCGTGACACTCCGGAACGCCGGTGAGATGTGCGGCCTGAAAATCGGCGAGACATCCAAGATCAACGGCAGCACCCCATACGGGACCTACCAGGTATCCCTCAAGGACGTGGCCTGGATCGAGATCTCCCCGGCCCGGAAGTGAACGCCCTCGATTACTCCTGCATCGTGATCTGCGCGGGGTTCCTGATAACGGGCGCGGTCAGGGGGCTGCTCAGGAGCATCTCGTCCCTTGCCGCCCTGCTGGCCGGCCTGTACTGCGCGAAAAAGATCGAGCCCTTCCTTTCACAGATGCTCGCCGTGATCAACCTCCCCAATCCAAGGCAGATCACGGCCGACATTCTCGGCTTCTTCTGCATCTTCCTGTGCGTGAAGGTACTGATCTTCTTCGTGCACAAGCAACTTAAGACCTCGGTCATCTCCGTGGCCGACAGGGTCTTCGGCGCCATGCTCGGGCTGGCCAAGGGCGTGGTGGTCGCGGTCCTGGTGTGCACGGTCCTGCAACTGGCTCTTCCCAGGGACTCGGCGATCGTCAAGAATTCCGTGCTCCTGCCCTACTCGAACATGATCGCTGCCTCGGCCCGGGAGTTCCTGCCCGAGAGCGTGCACCGGTACCTTCACCGGGCCTGAAAAGCGCCCTTTTCGCGCAGGGGAAGTGAAGCCATGGATCCCGGCCGGGAAGGCGGGACTACTCGTCGGTATCCCGGTACTCGGAGCTCTCCTCCAGGACGATATCCTCTACGTCCAGCACGTACTCTTCGACCTCCTCATCACCCTCTGCCTGGACATCGAGATCTTCGGGTACGGCGCGGATATCGGATTTTACCTTGGCGATGGTGCGCCTCTTCTTGCGCTTGAGCAGCTTCTTGGTTTCCTCGTTATTCTGGTCCTCGCCGCAGGAGGGACATATCGGAGCCGGTTTATTGAGATCATAGAATTTGGTGCCGCACTTATAACACTTGTATCTTTTTCCGAGGTCTGCCACCAAATATCTCCTTTACTTGCACAAAATATTTTCTGTATAGTTCAGTAGTGCTCCATGGTTTGTCAAGACAAAAAAATCCAGGGAAGATTTTATTCATTCAATGATTTCTTCTAGTTGTTGACTTCAGAAAGAGAGCCCGATAGTATGGACGATATCATGAAGCATGTTCGTGCCCACGCAGTTCTGGTTTCCCTCATCGCCTGTCTCCTGGTGTCCGCCTGTGCAATGCCGCCGAAAAGGGCGGTTGCGACCCAGGATCCCGGAACACTCTACGGCCGCGCCGTGGAGCGGGAAAAAGCAGGGGACGCCAGGGAGGCCTACCAGTCGTATCTCTCGGTATACAAGCTCTTTCCACGGAGCGACCTTGCACCCGAGGCGCTCTACCGGGCCGGGACCCTGGCATCGGCCGACAGCCCGGAGAAAGCCGCCGAACTCTACCGTTCGCTCCTGAGCTCCTACCCAGACTCCGCCCTCAGGCCCAAGGCGGCCAGGGCGCTCCTGCAGATCGAGATCGGGCTCAAGAGGTACGATCACGCACTCGAACTCTTCGACGGGCTCTTCCGCGAAAGCCGCGACCCTGCCCTGCTCCAGACCGGCATCAGGCTCGCAAACCAGCTCTCCAAGTCGGGCAAGTGCTTCGAGGCCCTGAAGCTGATCTCAACGGTGTTCCCTTCCGCTGACCAGCAGTCCCAGGGGGCGCTCACCGAACCCTGGAAGGCCTGCGTGAAAAAGACCGACCAGGTCGAGCGGCTCGTCGAGCTCGAGCAGAACGTGCTCGATGTGCGTCTGCTCGATGTGCTCCTCGCCCGCCAGGTGGAGCTGTATCTCGCCCAAGGCCGGCAGGACGAGGCGAGCCGGGTGATCTCTCGGCTCGGTCCCGGCAAGGGGCTCTCCCAGTGGTCGGCGCCGGCTTCTCCCGACGGGAAGAAGTCTATCGGCGTGCTCGTTCCCTTGAGCGGCAAGTGGGAGCCCGTGGGGGCCAAGGTGCTCAAGGGCATCCAGTTCGCCTCGAGGGTCTTCAGCAAGGAAGAGCCGGCGCAGGTCGAGTATCTCATCCGCGACTACGGAGAAAACGAGCAG
>JBASVF010000138.1:0-2007 GCA_049275795.1 Desulfomonilia bacterium | reverse complement strand
GAGCAGTATGCACAGACCGTGGTATACTGCCTTGCGGTCCTGATCCGGTGCATCTTGCCGAGCTCGTCGGCATAGGCTGCTGCCGGTTTGAGGTTCAACCCCAGGGCCGACGACGCGCCGATAGCGCCGGAGAGCTTCAGGAAGCCTCTACGTGTTACTTGCATCTGGATTCCTCCTCCTTCGGTTATGTAGGCAGATATATATGAATACGTGTGCATAATACCGGACGGTGCCGGATAAGTCAATGAAAAACCAGTACTGCAGATAATGCCCAGGCTATGGAGCGAGATGCAGGCTCGGAAGGTGGTCTGCGGAATGCGCGACCAGCGGACCTTAAAAATGCTTGTTTGTGCGGGGCACTGTGGTGATGTCCCCTTAAGCCCGTGCTCAACCCTCGGTCGCGTCCGAGGCGGGGAACACGTTCCACTCGCAGGAGACCATGGGGGAGAATCCTTTGCGCTGGAGAACGGCATCCAGGTGAGCGAGGCCCATCGAGCAGACCTCGGCATCGAAAAGCGTGAGGTCGCTCACCTTGCCCTGGGTGAGCAGGTACCGCCTGCACTTCTCGCACACGAAAGCGGTCTGGTTTTCGCTGTCCTGGATGTAGAAATAGGTCATACTGCTCTGGTCCTCGTTTCCGCAGTCCGGGCAGATCACCCTGCTGAACGTCCATGAATGGCCGCAATCCAGGCAATGCAGCCGCCTGGTGCCCTGGTCCTGCCTGATGCTCGCAATCAGGGGGGCTGAGCCGCAGATGGGGCAGTAGCCCCTGTTCCACTTGGCGTCATCGATCAGGTGAGCGAGCCTCTCAGCCTGGTTCTTCAGGAACACGCGGAGGGTCAGGCGCGCCAGGAACTCGAGAGCCCGGGCGGAGACACCCTTCTGCCTGGACCAGGCAGCCACGATGTCCATGCCATCTTCGGGATTGCAGACCAGGCACTCGGAGAGATCCAGGTCTCCGGACCGCATCTGTTCGCGGCAGGTCTCGAGGTCTCCTGCAAGGGAAGGGAAGCCTTCGATTGTGGACGGGACGAGCGAGAGCGCGATGGAGTTCAGCGTCTGCCGGCCGGGGACGAGGTCTTCGGGCAGAACGAGCGGCACTCCGTCGGCCAGCCGGCTGCCTTCGGCGATGACAGCCGTATCGTCACGGGCATTGAGCTCATCGACCAGGATCGCCTTCCTGATGAGGACCGGCCTGAAGGCCTCGATGATGTCACGGCTGTGGGGACTGGCTTCCACCGATGCTGCGATGATTCGCTCCAGCGTGCTGACTCTCTCGGTATTCTTGGACATGGAAGATCGATCCTCTCAAAAAGATTTCGGGTGTAATAAAGTATCAAAAGAAGGGCGCGGAGGCTTTGACCTCCGCGCCCGCTTGCACGTTAGATCTTTTCGATGGCTACCGCACAGGCCTTGTACTCGGCTGTCATGGTGCTGGGATCGAAGACCGGGTTGGTGAGCCAGTTTGCGTTTCCTTCGCGGAAGTGGAAGGCCATCCAGACCATGCCGGGCGGCACCTGTTCCGTGACCTTTGCCTTCACCTCTACCTGGCCTCGCCGCGATTTGACGCGGATGGTCTCGCCGTGCTTGATGCCCAAAGTCTGGGCATCGGCCGGTGAGATATCGGCCGTTTCCTCGGACAGCAGGAAGTTGAGCCCGCTGCGGCCGGTCTGTGTACGGGTATGGTAGTGATACAGCCTTCGGCCGGTGGAGAGAACGAAGGGGTATTCCGCATCCGGGACCTCGGCGGGCGGGGTCCATTCCACGGGCATGAACACGCCCAGCCCACAGGTGAACTTGCCTTCCCGGTGCAGGAAGGCTGTGCCGGGATGCTCGGGGTTGGGGCACGGCCACTGGATCCCATCTTTCTCGAGTCGGCTGTACTTGATGCCGCCAAGGGACGGGGCCAGCACGGATATCTCGTTGTCCCAGAGCTCCTGAGCGCTGTTCGATGCCCAGTCATGGCCAAAGCGCTTGGCGATCTGCTTGAAGATCCACCAGTTGGGC
>JBASVF010000137.1:0-2599 GCA_049275795.1 Desulfomonilia bacterium | reverse complement strand
GCTTCTCGAAGGCATCGCTCAGAACGGGGACATCTACGTCGTCGTGGTGAAGGGAAGTGAGAAATTCTTTGCCGCAGGCGGTGATCTCGGGGAGATGAACCAGTTCAAGGCCGTGATGGAAGGATTTCGATACGGCTCCGATGTGCAGCGGGTATTCAAGAAACTCTCCGAGCTTCCCCAGGCAACGATCGCCGCTGTGAGCGGCATTGCGTTCGGTGGAGGGTGTGAGCTCAGCCTTGCGTGCGATATCAGGATCGCGGGTGAGAACGCGAAATTCGGGCTCCCTGAGATAACGGTGGGAGTTCTTACCGGCGGAGGTGGAACCCAGCGTCTGCCGCGGCTCATCGGTGTCGGGCGGGCAAAGGAAATGCTGTTTCTCGGAGAGCCGATCGATGCATCGGAGGCATACCGGATCGGACTGGTCAATCGCGTGGTCCCCACGCAGCAGGTCCTCGAAGAGGCAATGTCCATGGCCAGAAAGCTTGCACAGCGGCCGCGCTTCGGCCTCCAAACAATAAAGAAGCTCGTGAATGAAGGGATGAACATGGACCTGTCGTCGGCCCTGAGCTACGAGACCCGGTGCTTCGGGAGCCTGTTCGGGACTGAGGATCAGAAAGAAGGGGTGAGCGCCTTCATGGAAAAGCGGAAGCCCGCGTTCAAAGGCAAGTAAACCGAGATAGGATCTCGGGATCAGGGCATCAGAAAAACACAGATAAGGAGACATGATATGTGTAACGGTCATCATGAAGATGTTGTAATCGTAAGTGCTTGCCGTACCCCCATCGGAAAATTCGGTGGGTCTCTGAAGGACTTGAGAGCCTACCAGCTGGCGGGCATCGCCATGGAAGAGGCGATCAAGAGGGCGGGCATCACCAAGGATATGATCGACGAGGTTATCGCCGGCGATTGTTTGCAGGGTATCGACGAGGCAAATACAGCGAGGACGGCGGCCCTTTCTATCGGCATCCCCCAGGAAATCCCCGCCTATACCATCCAGAAGCAGTGCACATCCTCGATGCAGGCACTGGCGTCTGCAAAATCGCAGATCCTCCTGGGCGACTCGGAAATCGTGCTCGTAGTCGGGACCGAATCCATGTCCAATGCCCACTACATCCTGAAGACGGCCCGCTGGGGGCAACGGCTCATGCACGGCGAGATGACCGATGCCCTCTGGGAGCTGCTCCACGCCGGCAGCCGTCTTCTGCCCGGCGAGCCGTACATCATGGGCGAGACCGCGGAGCGGCTGGCTGAAGAATTCTCCATTTCCCGTCAAGAGCAGGACGAGGTGGCGCTCCGCAGCCATAACAACGCCGAGGCCGCCATCAAGGCCGGAAAGTTCAAGGACGAGATCGTGCCGGTCGTCATCAAGGGAAAGAAGGGCGACAAGATCGTCGATACCGACGAGCATCCGCGGCTCGGCCTTACCATGGACGATCTTTCAATCCTCAAACCCTCATTCCGCAAGAATGGGACCGTGACGGCCGGGAATTCTTCAGGCCTCAACGACGGCGCCTGCGCCGCCGTGGTCATGTCCAGGTCAAAGGCCGAAGAGCTCGGCATCAAGCCCATGGCACGGGTGCTCGACCATACGAGCGCCGGCGTCAGGCCCGACCTCATGGGGTATGGCCCGGTGCCGGCCACGCGGAAGCTTCTCGAGAAGACAGGGCTGAGCGTGGACGATATCGGGCTCTTCGAGGTCAACGAGGCATTTGCCGTCGTGTATGCATGCTTCGAGAAGAACCTGGGCAACAAGCGCGAGAAGGCGAACGTGAACGGAAGCGGCGTTGGCCTGGGCCACCCCGTGGGCTGCACCGGGCTTCGACTGGTGATAAGCCTCATGTACGAGATGCGGCGCAGGAATGAGCGGTATGGCATCGCGACGCTCTGCGGTGGCGGCGGACTGGGCATGGCAACTCTCATCGAGCTGGAGAAATAAGAAAAGAGGAGCTGGAAGCCCCAGCTTTCGAGCAAGGGCTTCCAGCGCGAACAAAGCACGAAGAAGGAGACATTCCATGGAGATAAAGAAGATTGGAGTCGCAGGTTTTGGTCTGATGGGCGGCGGCATTGCCCAGGTGGCATCACAGGCGGGTTACAAGGTGATCGTGCTGGAAGCCGCGGATGAGTTTCTCAAGAAAGGGTTCAGCGCCCTGGAAAAGAGACTGGCCGGGGCCGTGGAGAAAGGCAAGATGGCGCAGGCTGATTCGGAGGCGATCCGGGACCGCATCCAGGGGACGACCTCTGCAGCCGATATGGCCGGATGCGATTTCATCATCGAGGCCATCATCGAGAACCTGGACCTGAAGTGCAAGCTCTTCTCCGAGCTTGACAAGATCTGCCCGGAGCATACCATCTTCGCTTCGAACACCTCTTCGCTCACCGTCATCGAGATGGCAATGTCCACCAAGCGCCCGGATCGTTTCGTCGGGATGCATTTCTTCAACCCGGTGCCGGTCATGAAGCTCGTCGAGGTGATCCGCACAGTTCAGTTGTAGTAGCTAAGACTCGATCTGACAGTTGGTCCGCTTTCTGAAGTTCTGTCTGGTCAGATCTAAGCTGTCAGATGGTCATCGGTAAGAATACCATCGACATGCCCCTCATC
>JBASVF010000136.1:0-10150 GCA_049275795.1 Desulfomonilia bacterium | reverse complement strand
GGTGAATTCCTGGTCGCGGACGAGACCGGGTTTGAGCGCCTGGGCCATCTCAGGTATTTTCCCTTGATCGGCGGCGACGCCGCAGCCAGGCAGCCCTGGAGACCGGCCGCGGCCCTGCTCATGGAATGTCTGGACGGGCGGTGGCGCGAGGTTGCAGGCGAACTCGACATACTGCCCCCGAATGTATCTGCGGAGCTTGTCGAAGCCATGGTCGAGAAGCGGGTGCAGACCATCTGGACCTCGAGCCTGGGCAGGGTGTTCGACGCGGTTGCCTGCCTCATTGGGATACGCCGTGTCATGAGCTTCGAGGGCCAGGCGGCCATGGAGCTCGAGGGTCTCTGCACGATCGAGCACTCCCGGGTGTTGCCGTTCGAGATCGTGCGAAACCGCGAGGCCGGGCTCGTCCTGGATCTGCTGCCCGCAGTCCGTGAGATCGTCAGGCAGAGGATGCAGGGAAGATCGGCAGGAGAGCTCTCGGGCGATTTCCACCTCACGCTCGTGCACGCCTTCGCCGCCATGGCCGAGGAGATCCGCGGCCTCACATCCCTGAACAGGGTGTGCTTGAGCGGCGGGTGCTTCCAGAACCGCGTGCTCCTGGAGGGATGCATCGAGGAGCTGAAGGAGCGGGGCTTCGAGGTCTACACCCACCGGCTCGTGCCCGCGAACGACGGCGGCATCGCCCTGGGCCAGGCCGTGGTCGCGGCTGCGGCTGGTCTTCAGCAGGAAGGAAGGAAATGACCATGAGATACGACGAAATACTCCTGGCGCACGGCAGCGGGGGCAAGATGAGCAGCGACCTCATTGCCGGGGTGTTCCTGCCGCGCCTGGGAAACAGCTACCTTGACGCGCTGGGTGACAGCGCGGTGCTCGACCTGGACGGGAAACGCCTGTGCTTCACCACCGACTCCTACGTGATCAACCCGGTCTTTTTCCCGGGCGGCGACATCGGCTCGCTGGCCGTCCACGGAACGGTCAACGACATCTCGGTGAGCGGAGGCAGGCCGCTGTTCCTGAGTGCCGGATTCATCCTTGAGGAGGGATTCAAGTTCAGCGAGCTTATGCGGATCGTCGACTCCATGGCCCAAGCGGCCCGCGCCGCCGGGGTTAGGATCGTGACGGGCGACACCAAGGTAGTGGCAAGAGGGGCCGCGGACGGGCTCTTCATCAACACCTCGGGCATCGGCGTAATCGACTACCCTGCCGAGATCTCCATGCTCAGCATCAGCGTAGGAGACGTTATCATCATAAACGGCACCATCGGCGACCACGGGGCTGCGGTCATGAGCGCACGCGAGGGCCTCGACCTCCCGGACGGCCCGATCTCCGACAGCGCGCCCCTCAACGGGCTCGTGGAGGGGCTGCTCAAGGTGAGCCCGAACGTTCACTTCATGCGCGATGCAACCCGGGGAGGGCTGGGGACCATCCTGTGCGAGGCGGCCCGGGGGGCGCGGGTGCGCCTGGAGGTGCGGGAGCGCGACATCCCGGTAAAGGACCAGGTGAGGGGCCTGTGCGAGGTGATGGGTCTCGACCCGCTCTACATCGCCAACGAGGGCAAGCTGGTGGTGTTCTGCCCGGCGGAGGACGCCCCCGCGGTGCTAGAGTACATGAGGGGCCACGAGTACGGCAAAGACGCCGCCCTGATCGGAGAGGTGACGGCAGGAGGGGAGAAGAGGGCGATCCTGCATACGGCCGTGGGCGGCTCCCGGGAGCTGGACCTCCCGGTGGGGGAGCTGATCCCCAGGATCTGCTGAAAACGGCGCGGCCCCTTCACGAGACGCGGCTTTCTTGCACACCTGACGGCTTCTGAGTCTTGCCTCGAGGAAACACGGCATCCGGATCGGGAAAACAGCCCCGCGCATTCGTCGCCAAAGCCGGAAGGGTTCTATGGGGACCGGCCGCCGGTACACCCATGCAGCTCATGCAGCTCCACCCACGGCGCAAGAGGACGGATAGCCTGCGTGGATAACCGTGCCTGTCCTGCGTACGCAGTGAAGCAGCACGTGAGGACCCTGGAGAGGGACAGGGACGATCCCTTCTGAAATCTTGTGCGAAAAATATTCAAATTTCCCGGTCTTTTGGCCGAACAGCTGTGCAATATCCGCTGACCGTGAGGTATTGACTTGACGTCTGGTGATCCTATAAAGGTAGTTAGTACGGCAAACTACACAAGGGAAGAAAATATGTTTAATTTGAGATTCCAAGAAGTTGTAGGGTTCCTCCTCGGGCAGGAAACTCATGAGGACAAGCTCGGCATCTGCTATCCTGCACTTGATGTATACGAGAATTCTCATGAACTCTGCATCGAGGTCGAGATGCCAGGTGTGAGCCAGGATGAGGTAAGCGTGGAGGTGCTCGGCAGGACACTGATCATCAGCGGAATGAAGCGCGACACCCTGGCCAACACAGGGGTCCGCTATATCAGGATGGAGCGAGGATTCGGAAAGTTCAGGAGGGAACTCGATATTCCCGAGATGTTCGATCTGGAGAAGGTGGATGCCAGGTTCTCCGACGGCATACTCAACATCCGCATCGCCCGGTCGGAAAACCAGGCAAAGCTCGTCAAGCGGATCACAATCGAATAGGAGTATAGTGAATGGAAAATGAAAAGCAGACAATAGATATCCCCATGAACATCCCACTGCTTCCCATCAGAGACGTGGTGATCTATCCATATATGATCCTGCCGCTGTTCGTTGGCAGGGGCTTGTCCATCAAGGCGGTGGACGAGGCCCTGAACAAGGACCGGTACATCTTTCTGGCTGCGCAGAAGGACTCCACGGTCGAAGAGCCGGAGGAGGACCAGATCTACACCGTGGGCACGGTTGCCATGGTCATCCGGATGCTCAAGCTCCCGGACGGGAGAGTGAAGATCCTGGTGCAGGGCGTGGCAAAGGCCCGAATCCGCAAGCTGTACAAGGACGACCGCGGGTTCTACACCGTTGATGTCGAGAAGATCGAGGAACCCGAGATCAAGGAGGTGACCGTAGAGGTCGAGGCCATGATGCGCACGGTCAAGGAGCAGTCCGAGCGCATACTCCAGCTCAGAGGCATCGTCTCGCCCGATGCCCTGTCCATCCTCGAGGCCATAGACGACCCGGGCAGGCTCGCCGACCTGGTTGCATCGAACCTGAGACTCAAGGTCGAGGAATCCCAGCACGTGCTGGAGATCATCGACCCCGTAGAGCGGCTCAAGCACGTCAACGGGCTGCTCTCGAAAGAGATGGAGCTCTCCGAGGTCCAGGCCCGCATCCAGTCGCAGGCCAAGGAGGAGATGAGCAAGACCCAGCGCGAGTACTTCCTCCGCGAGCAGCTGCGCGCTATCCAGCAGGAGCTGGGTGAGGTGGACGAGAAGGGCAAGGAGATGGAGGAGTACCAGGCCAAGATCGAAAAGGCCGGCATGCCCGAAGAGGTGAAGAAAGAGGCTCTCAAGCAGCTCGACCGCCTCAGGATGATGCACCAGGACTCGGCCGAGGCCAACATCATCCGTACCTATCTCGACTGGATGACCGACCTGCCGTGGGGCCACTCCACCCGCGACAGCCTCGACATCAAGAAGGCGGCCCAGATCCTCGACGAGGATCACTACGGCCTCGACAAGGTCAAGCAGCGCATCCTCGAGTACCTTGCCGTCCGTAAGCTCAACCCGGACAAGAAGGGTGCGATCCTGTGCTTCGTGGGGCCTCCGGGCGTGGGCAAGACCTCGCTGGGCAGGTCCATTGCACGGGCCCTTGGCAGGGAGTTCTACCGGCTCTCCATCGGCGGCGTGCGTGACGAGGCCGAGATCAGAGGCCACCGGCGCACCTATATCGGCGCCATGCCGGGGAGGATCATCCAAGGCATCAAGCAGGCAGGCTCCAACAATCCGGTGTTCATGATCGACGAGGTGGACAAGATCGGGCAGGATTTCCGCGGCGACCCATCGTCGGCGCTGCTGGAGGTTCTCGATCCCGAGCAGAACTTTTCGTTCCAGGATCATTACCTCAATGTACCCTTTGACCTCTCGAAGGTCATGTTCATCACCACCGCGAATCTCATGGACCCGATCCCCGGCCCCCTGAAGGACCGGATGGAAATCATCGAGCTGCCCGGCTACACCGATCAGGAAAAGCTGCAGATCGCCAAGCGGTACCTGGTGAAGAGACAGATAAAGGAAAACGGGCTGACCATGGACGATGTGATCTTCACGGACGACGCCATTCTCGACGTGATCAACCACTATACCAAGGAGGCCGGCGTGAGGAACCTGGAGCGCGAGATCGGCTCCATCGTGCGCAAGGTAGCCCGCGACGTGGCCGAGAAGGAAGGCAAGCGCAAGAAGGTTTATCGCATCAACGCCAAGGCCGTGCAAAATTACCTCGGAGTGCCGAAATACCTGCCCGAACAGGAGCGAACCGAGCACGAGGTGGGGGTCGCCACCGGTTTGGCGTGGACGCCTTTCGGCGGAGAGATCCTCTATGTCGAGACCTCGGTCCTTCCCAGCAAGGATGGCAAGGGCGGCGGGCTGGTGCTCACCGGCCAGCTCGGTGACGTAATGAAGGAATCGGCCCAGGCTGGGCTTACCTACGCGCGTTCGAGGGCCGACATGCTGGGTATCTCGCCCGCATTCACCCGCGAGTCGGATGTGCACATCCATGTGCCCGCAGGCGCCATCCCCAAGGACGGCCCCTCGGCTGGCATCACCATGGCCACCGCGGTGATCTCTGCGCTCACCAACCGCAAGGTGCGCAAGGATATCGCCATGACCGGCGAGATCACGCTCAGGGGTAAGGTGCTGCCCATCGGCGGATTGAAGGAAAAGGCCCTGGCCGCGCACCGGAACAAGATCTTCGAGATCATCATCCCCAAGGAGAATTTGAAGGACCTCGAGGATATTCCACCGATGATCAAGAGCAAGATCACCTTCCACCCGGTGAGCTCCATGGACGAGGTGCTCAAGCTGGTTTTCGTGAACGAGAAGCAGGAGAAGAAAACCGAGGAGCCGCCCGCCAGGCAGACACCCCAGAAGCGCCGCAACGCGCGCAGGGAAGGCAAGCCGGCGGAGCAGGCGGCCCATTGAGGCGCGGAAGGCTTGAAACCCAGGAGAAACCGGCGGCCTTGAGGCTGCAAGGAATCAGGAAGAGAGGCCCCTCTTTAGCAGAGGGGCCTCTCTTTCATCCTTTCACACAGGTTGACAGGGAAATCAGAAGCACAACATTAAAGTAGTCGCCACTGAAAACCATCTAACCAATTAATATAATTGGTTAATGAGTGCAATTTGTGGTGTATAAATCTGCAAGGGATCCCGAGTTCAGAGGAGAAATCTTGCAGGAATGAAGCCGAAGAAGAGGTGCAAGGGGCTGGTTCAGAGTTTGTTGATCAAGGTGCTTCTGAAGGACATCATTTCCGATGATCACCTTTTAGTGAAGCTTGCTGATCTGGTGGAGTGGGAGGTGTTTGAGGAAAAGCTCGGGCCGACCTTCTGCGAAGACAACGGCAGGCCCGGCCTTTCCATTCAATATCGTTGTAGAAGTTGTTAATGGATATTTCAAACCGGCAGAATATCCACAAGGCAGTACCTAATCGATATAGCTGATAACCCCCTTCCTGGTACGTTCAGATAATGTATACTTGTCCTCAGGAGCAGCATAACCCACAATAAGGGCACACTTAAGGCTATATCCGTTTGGTATACAAGCTTCTTTAGCTAGCTCAGCATTCTTGTCACCGTTCAGTGCCAGTGATGGACTTATAAGGAAACAAGTCCCCAGACCGAGTTCCGTAGCCGTAAGCATCATATTTTCAGCTGCCAGAGAAACATTCATGTCCCCATAAGGGCTTTCATCAGGAGCTGAAAGTAGGATCAGCACAGGTGCTCCGTACAATGGCTGATAACCCGGCAACGAAGCTCTCTGTTGCAGGAATTCAATGCCAGAATGGATCATAGCATCTAATGTTCTGTCATTTATTCTCTGCTTCAACATTGGATTGCGGATAATTGATATATGGAAAGGGCCAGCATTGGGTGCCCATCGTCCTGCTTCTATTATCTTTTCTAGATCCTCGGCTTTAACCGGGGTATCCAAATAGGATCGTATGCTTTTACGCTTTAGGATTGCATCATAGGTGTTCATTTAGAATCTCCTTGAAAGTACTATTTATTTTATTACTCTTTCTATATTAACAGCTATTTTTTTTCAAGACCTGCCATTCAATTCTTATATTAACATCTATTAACATCGGATTTAATCGGTAGCCATGGTTCAATCCCCTTTCTTTGAGTTTTTGCAGAACAGAAGATAAGGTTAACCATGACTACCCCTTACTGGTAGTTACGTACTGCCCGATCTGGTCGTAACTAATACACTTTGCGAAAGATATTTTACGTTATCTGATATGGTGATCCGCAAGATACGTTCGTATTGTCTGGCTGCTCTATGCCATATCCACGATCAGTAGATTGAGTCTGATCCTTGGGCGGCCTCTGACTTTACTTTTTCAACTGCATCGGTTTCCATAAGGCGGGAGCTGCGGCTTAAGATGCCTCCACTACTTATCGGATGACTCGTGATGCTTTACCATTTGTGGTTAGATGCATCTATCACCACAAAACACAAAATGGTTTGCGTACAATACCTATCCTTTCATGACCCCGGCAAAGATGCGGGCTATGGCGGGCCCGGCCTTCTCGGCCATGGCGATGACCTGTTCGAGCGGGGCGGGCAGGTAGTAGTCGGGGTCGTTGCTGTTCGTGATCGCCGAGATTGCCAGCACCTCCATGCCGCAATGTACGGCCTGGATCACCTCCATCACGGTCGACATGCCCACGGCATCAGCGCCCAGCAGGCGCAGCATCCGGGTTTCGGCTGCTGTTTCCATGGATGGGCCCGGCACTTGGACGTACACCCCCTCGGCCAGGTCGATGCCGTTTTCCCGCGCAAAGGCGCGTGCCCTTGCAATCAGCGCCGGGCTGTAGGGTTTGGTCATGTCGGGAAAGCGGGGACCCAGCTCGGCAGCGTTCGGACCGGTGAGCGGGCTTACCGAGGTGAAGTTGATATGATCGGTGATGAGCATGGGACTGCCCGGTATCAGGTCGGCCCGCAGGCCGCCCGCTGCGTTGGATATGAGGATGCGCCGGATGCCCATGAGCGCGAACACCCGGATGGGAAAGGTTACCTCGCGCGGCGAGTACCCCTCGTAGAGGTGGAACCTGCCGCTCATCACCACGACCTTCGAGCCGCCCAGCGAGCCGAACAGGAGCCTGCCTGAGTGGCTCTTCACCGAGGAGACCGGAAAGCCCGGCACCTCTGCATAGTCAAGCGCCTCCTCAACGGAAACGGCCTCTTCCATCACGCCCAGGCCCGTGCCCAGGATTATGGCCGTCTCGGGTCCTGAGAGCGACATCAGACGGTTGGCGGCGAGCTTTTCCTGCGACAGGTTCATGGCTTGAGCGGCTCTGCCTCGTCGATGAGCATGATGGGGATGCCGTCTTCAATACGGTACCTGAGCCTGCAGGCGTTGCAGACGAGACCGCTCTGGTCCTCTTCGAGCACGAGCCTGCCCTTGCACTTGGGACAGGCAAGGATGTCTAGCAGCTTCTTGTCGATGGGCATACGCTCAATCCTCCTGCCTTTCGTATGTCATTCCAGGGGCATGGATGTCAACCCGGGAAGTGGGGATTACCTTCGGCGCTATGCGGGTGCCTTGCGCACGTTGCGCTGATACCAGCGCCTTCCCAACCAGCGCTGGTAGTGCCATGCAAAGACGGGCAGCAGGCCCCTGGCGCGCAGCCAGAACCCGTGGGGGATTTCCTCCGTCGTCTCCCGCGACCCCAGCGCAACCTCGGCAAGAACGATGCCTTCGCCCATGCCCGCGCTTCGATGCGCGAGCACCTTACCGGCTGCGTCTACGATTGCGGCATTGCCCTCGTAGAAGCCCCGATAGCCGATGGGCAGTCCGGGCATGGGGCATGAGATCTCGCCGCAGTGCGCGGCGTGAATGATCGGGGAGCCTATGAGACGGGCGGAATCCTTGAGGCAGCTCAGGGCGTTGATGCTGTTCGAGGGCTCCCATAATCTCTGGAGAAAACCCGGGAAGTTTGTGGGTATGCTCCACCAGCACGAGCCTCCCATGATCACGTCCACGCGTCCCCGCAGCCGCCGGACCGTCATGGTGCGCATGAACTCCCAGCATACGGCGGCGCCGATGCGTATACCATCAAGGGTTCCCAGCACGCCGGTATCGTCCGGGTTGCCGCCCTCGTAGAAAGCGTTCTCCCACATCGTAGGCAGGTCCTTGTCGTGCCGGCCGATGAGCGTGCCGTCGGCGTAGCAGAGGTAGCGGTTCCTGACTTCGCCGTCCTCCACCCTGCACAAAAACGAGCCGCCGATCACCACGCGGTGTGCGGCCGAGAAGTCGCGCAGGAACGCGGCAGCCGGGCCGTCCTGGGATTGAACGGCAGATGCGAGCTTTTTGTTCCAGCTCACCCCGGTGTTGAAGAACTCGGGCACGGCTATCCAGCGGGCGCCCTCGTTGACGGCGGTGAGGGCAAGACGTTCGCAGCTCGCGATGTTTGCCTCCGAATCCGCGATCTTCGTGGCGATCTGTATCGCCGCCGCCTTCACGGTCTTTTCCATAGATCCTCCTTCTCGTCATACATTCTCAAGTAGCAAAATCCACGGCTTCACGGCAGGTGCCGACTGCAGGTACTACCCGCCCCAAGGCCGTCCTCTCCATGGGTGCGCGAGGCCCCTTAAACCGTTTCCTTTAACACCGTCCAAAGCCCCTGTGAGGAGATCGCGCAAGAGCAAGACGGGGGGCGCGGGACCCCATCGTGCGCTCACGGCTTCGATAGACGCTTTGGCTGCTTTGCGGTTTGACCGGAGCGGACCTGCGCATCACAGCCACCTCTTTTTCCGGAAGTACACAACCATACATGCACCGATGGTGATCATGACGCCCCAGATGAGGAAGTATCCGATGCGCCACTTCAGCTCGGGCATGTACCAGAAATTCATTCCATACACACCGGTGATGAAGGTCAGGGGGATGAAGATGGTGGCAACGATCGTGAGCACTTCCATGATCCTGTTCATCCGGTTGCTGATGGCCGACAGGTAGGTGTCATGCACGCTGACAAGGACGTCCCGGAAGGTCTCCACCATATCCATGGCCTGCATGGTGTGGTCGTACAGGTCGCGCAGAAATACCCGGGTCCCGGTACGGATGAACGGGGTCTCGCTCTTTTCGAGAATGCCGAGCTCTTCACGCAGCGGCCATACGGCTTTGCGAAGGGTCAGGATCTCGCGTTTTAGCCGATGGATCTCCTGGATATCGCTCTCCTGGGATTCGATCATGATTCGATCGTCGATCTCCTCGATCTGGTCACCCACGTGCTCGATGGCGGAAAAATACTGGTCCACCACGGCATCCATGAGCGCGTACGCCAGGTAGTCGGCACCCATGGACTGCACTCTGGCCCTGGCACCCTGGAGACGTTTTCGCACCTCCTCGAACACCTCGCTCTCTTTTTCCTGGAACGAAATCAAGTACCGCTCACCGATGACGAGGCTGACATTTTCCCCTTCCAGGACCTTGCCGGGTGCGTTTACCGTGATCATCCTCAGGACCACGTACAAATACCCCGGGAACTCCTCGGCCTTGATCCGCTGGGCCGTGTTCACGATGTCCTCCATGGTGAGGGGATGGAGATCGAGTCGCCTGCCCAGGTCTTCGATCAGGTCCACGTCGTGGACTCCCCTGACGCTGATCCAGGTCACGCCGGGGGCCCTGGCAAGCGCCTCGCACTGGTCCACGGAGACATTGCGCAGCTCCTGCCAGTCTGCCTCGGTGTAATGAACCACGTCGAGGCGGGCGGCATCCATCTTCCGCTCTCCCACGAAAACCATGGCGCCCGGCGGAAGACCGGCCTTGGCGCCGATGCCCTGAAACCTCCTTTTCCTCTTTCCCTGGGAACTCGAGACCTTCATCTCCATTGCCTTCTCCCCTGCTTGCGGGTGCACTGATACGTGCAGCCGGAAAAAGCCGGCCCGTTCCTTACCCGCAGCTCGGCGATCACATCCCCTTCGAGCTCGGGCCGCACGGATCGAGAAAGGAAACCGGCTGCTCCAGCGCGCTCTCTCGACGGTCCTGGATCACGATCCGCCGATCACTG
>JBASVF010000135.1:0-23793 GCA_049275795.1 Desulfomonilia bacterium | reverse complement strand
CGAGGATGTTCTCGAGGTCGTGGGTGAAGTTGCTCACCTCGTCGAACCCCACCAGTCCGGCAGAGCCCTTGATGGTATGGGCGGCCCGGAAAACCCGATTGATGGTCCCCTCGTCGCTCTGATCTTCCTCGAGCTTGATGAGCCCCGCCTCGAGCTCCCTGATCTCGTCTTCGCTCTCGTCAAGGAATATCTTAACCAGTTCATCGATGGCCATGGCTTACCTCATAAACTTTTTCGTGACATAGACGAGCTGCTCGGGCTTGAAGGGCTTTACCAGCCAACCGGAAGCGCCGGCCTTTTTGCCCTTCATCTTCATTTCCTCCTGTGACTCCGTGGTGAGCACCAGGATCGGTGTGTACTTGAAGGGGGTCTTCTTCACCTCGTGGATAAAGGTGATGCCGTCCATAACGGGCATGTTGATGTCGCTGATGATCATGCCGATCTGCTCCCCGTTCTTCATGGCTTGATTCAGCTTTTCCAGGCCGTCGACGCCGTTGACCGCCTCGATGGTTTCGAACCCGGCTTCCCTGAGCGTATAGTTCACGGAGGCCCGGAGTGTGGCTGAATCATCGACCACGAGGATCTTCTTCTTCATCTCCCCCCTCCTTCAGGATGGTCTCGAACCCCGACAGAACGATCGCCTCCCTGACCTGTGGGCTAAGAGCCCTGATCAGGAAGGCGCCTTCACTCTCCGCGCTCTTTTTTATCGAGCATAGGAGCTGGAGGCCCGAGATGTCGATGTCGTCCACACCCGAAAGGTCAAGGACCATATCGTGAATCCTCTCGTCGAGCAGGGGCTCGAGCTGAGCATGGATTGCCTCGATATTCGAAGCGGTCAATGAACCCTTCAGAGCAATGATTCCTGATGAATCCTTCACGATCTCCATACTTGCCTACCTCATGGTTATGGGGAACAGCTTGTCGAGCTTCACGGCCCTGAAGATGTGGTAGAGGTTTTCATGAATTCCCCTGATCTCGAAACTCACATTGCTGCTGTCCAGGCTCTTGTAGAAGATGAGGATCTTCCCGATGCCGGACGACCCCATGGTGGGGACGAGGCTCAAGTCCATGACCACCCGGGAGGGCCGCAGCTTCAGGATCTTGCCCAGCTCATTCCTGAGTATCTCCGCGGCCTCGGTATCGACGGCGCCGGATACCTTGACAACAAGGGCGTCTTCGGTCTTCCTGGTAGCGATCTCCATGGTGGTCCTCCTTTGCGTGCTTGTGCGCATCCACAAGGCCGCTCCTTTTTGTCAGCACTGATCGGATGAATAAAAACAGATCTTTATAGACGGGGCTTCCCGGCAGGGCTAAAAGATCGTGAGATCGCCGTCTTCCCCGCAGTCTTCTCCTCGACCTTGTGCTGCAAGGAGATTGCTGTGCGGATTCCTCAAGCGCTCGAGGATGCGCTTGAGGTCCCGGGGCAACTCACATTCCTCGCCCCGTGGAAGATGATCTCCGGGGTATGCACGGATCGCGGCAATGGCTTGCACGAGGGACTGCATCTCACCGATGACGCCCTTACCTTCATCCGGAATCTTCTCGAGATCGTGGATGTGCCTGCGGAAAACACCCATGGCACCGAGATACCTGGCTGCCGGGAAACCTGTTCCGGCGAGGGTATGATCCCAGAGCTTCCTTGCGCCGTCGATGCCGCCCCATGCCCGTGCCTTCTGGAGCTCGGCCCGAAGCTCGCCGACCCGGTCTTCCACGGCTCGGACGTGCACCTGGGAAGTTGCCGACTCCAGGGCCGAAATCAGCCCGGCAAGCCCGCCTTGCGCCGCATCAATCGAAGAGGTATCACCGCCCGGCCCGGGCTCGGCGCATACCCTTAACAGCCGACACCGGGCGGCTTCGAGCCGGGAGCTCACGTCCCTGAACGAACCCGCCATCTTCTCGAGGTCACAGGCCGCTTCTTCCATCCCGCCGACGATGACTTCGAGTAACGGTCGTTCTCCCGTGTTTGGGAACTGGAGGCAGTCAAGAGCCTCCCTGTCCTGATCGAAGCTGCGCAGGTTTGCCTCGATCTCGTCCAAGTCGCTCTTCATATCCTGGGCGTGTGTTCGTATCGCAAGACAGATCCGGTCCATAAGGTCGAGAAACAGCGGGGAAAACCGCTCCAGGAAACACAGAAAGCCCATATACCCATCCTCACGGCCGGCATGGCTCAATTCCGCAAGTGACTCCTTAAGTCCGCCCGAAATTGCAGACATGTCCTGGTCCATGATGTCATGGGCCTGGAGGCTCGACATGATTCTGAGCAGGGCGGCCTTCACGGCGCGGGACCCGGATGCAAGCCTCACCATAACCGCTGCCACGCTTGAGACAGAGTGCGAAAGAGCGGGAATACCCTGGACTGCATACCACCCGATCCTTTCCATGAAGCGTCCCTGGAGGCCGAGGTAATCCTTGAGGAGCCTTTCGAGCTCATGTGCCACGGCACCGAGGGTGGGGCGGTCTTCACAACAGCCCGGCTCTGAAGTCGGCTGGATTCCCGGGGAAGCCACGGCTTGAGCCGCCTGGTGCTCGGAAAGCAGAAGACCGAGGTCATGGAGCGCCTCGATCGAGCGCCTGGTGGAGTTCCCCATGTACTCGACCCGCTCTTTGAGCGAATCCACGAGCGCCTGGAGCCGATCGATCATGCTTGAGATCCCGCCCCCGGACTCACCATATCCCAGGCCGTCCAGGAAATCGCAAACCTTATCGAATACAGAGATCAGCTCGGCGCCGATCCCGGGGAGCTCGGCACCGATGATCGCGTATGCCTTCTCGATTCTCTGCCGCATGGCTTCGAGAGAGCCGTGCACCCATGAGATCCTTTCAGGAACGCAGGCAGACCCGAGGGCCTGGGCGATGAGCCTCTCATGGGAGGGGTCAGGTGGGTTCGGTACATTGTCTGTCCTGCTTCTCGGCTGCTCGTTCATGGTCCCTCTCAAAAAGGCAGTCTCGGACAAACAGGATAGTTTCTTGAGAACGCCTGTGAACTTGAAAGCCCCGGGCGAGGCATATGTGCGTTGACAGTGGTATAAATGAATATTATCTAGTGGGAAATCAGCGGATGAATGGAATCATGCAGCCGGTGGGATGGGCATGGATGTGCTTTCGCCCCGTACAGCAGGAGGAGGGCGCCATAGCTTCAACCCGGGCGGCGGGTTTCTCGGAAACGAATCGCAGGCAGGAGATACCATGGACCGTTCGTTCATAGTCATAGTCACCGGTCTTTCCGGGTCCGGAAAGTCGACCGCTCTCAAGGCCATCGAAGACGAGGGGTTCTTCTGCATGGACAACATCCCGGTCAACCTCCTGATGAAATTCATCGAGATCCAGGATTCCGCAACCTTCGACATCCCCAAGGTTTGCATCGGCATGGATGTGAGGGCCGGTGCGGACTCCTTCACGGAAAAGGCCCCATGGATGATTTCCCTTCTTCAGGGCATGGCCGTAGACGTTCACCTCATCTACCTGGAAGCCAGCAAGGAGGTGCTCCTGAACCGCTACAAGGAAACCCGCAGAAGGCATCCCTTGAGCGATCTCTACCCGAACCTCATGGACGCCCTCGAAGCCGAGATGAGGATTATGGCCCCGGTGCGTGACATGGCCGATTACATCATCAACACCTCCGAGATGAACGTTCATGAGCTCCAGGCAAAGATCAAGAGCCTCATCTCGGCTAAGGACAAGAGCCGGGACATGTACATTGAGGTGCGCTCGTTCGGCTTCAAGAAAGGCATTCCGATGGACGCGGACATCGTGATGGACGTGAGGTTTCTTCCCAATCCCTACTTCGTGGAGGAGCTTACCCATAAGACCGGCTCGGACCCGGAGGTCAAAGAGTACCTCTGGCGGTTCGAGAGCTACCGGGAGTTCATGGGGCGCTTCAAGGATCTCGTCCGGTCGATCCTGCCTCTGTATAAAAAGGAGGGGAGATCCTACCTCAACATTGCCATCGGTTGCACGGGCGGGAGACACCGCTCGGTGGCCGTGGCCGAAGAGATCATGCGCCTCGTGGAAGAATCGGGTTATAACGGGAAACTCGTGCACAGGGACATCGGCTCAGGAGGACACGAAAAATGATCGGTATCATTGTTGTTGCTCATGGGAAACTCGCTGAAGCCCTCACGGAAACCGCTGAAATGATCGTCGGGCGCGCCGAAGGGTTCAAGGCGTGCTCGTTCAGCCAGGGAAGCGATGTCGATACGCTCAGGAAGATGCTCAAGACGACCATCAAGGAAGTCAACACAGGTGATGGAGTTATCATCCTCACGGATATGTTCGGGGGTACGCCTTCCAACATCAGCCTGTCGTTTCTGGAACGCGGCGAGGTGGAGGTGATCACCGGGGTGAACCTCCCGATGGTCGTAACGGCGCTGACCAAGCGGGAGAGGAAGACCATGGAGGAGCTGGCCCAGATCCTCAAGGAGCACGGCTCGCACAACATCAATATCGCATCGGAAATCCTTTCCAGCACAGTAGGGAAAAAATGAACCTGCTTCTCGTGAGGGTAGACGACCGATTCATCCACGGTCAGATCCTTGAGTCGTGGATCCCGTACCTGAAGGCCCAGAGCGTGGTGGTGGTCAACGACATCCTCGCGGGAGACCATTTTCAGAAAACCATCATGTCGATGGCCATCCCGGACAGGATAACGCTGCGCATCGTGTCCCTCGACGAGGTGGCCTGTCTGGCCCAGGACAGCGAGCTCGACGACAAGCGCACCCTCCTCATCGTGGCGTCAATAAGGGACGCACACGAGCTGTACGCCAGGGGGCTGCACTTCTTCAAGCTCAACCTGGGCAATAACAAGGGCGGCCAATCATCCAGGCAGATCTCCTACTCTGTGTGGGTCGACCAAGAGGAGCTCCGGATGATCCGAGACCTCATAGACCACGGGGTGGACGTGAGCCTCCAGTCGGTACCCCGTGAGCGCATCATAGACATGAAAACCATCTTGAGCATGGTGGAGCAATGATATCTTCCATGGTCTTCAGCATTCTGGCCGGTTCCGTGCTGTGGCTCGACCGGGTCTTCCTTTTCCAGTTCATGCTCAGCCGCCCGATCGTCATCTCGCCGGTCGTGGGGCTCATCATGGGAGATGTGTACGTCGGGTTCATGGTGGGTGCGGCGCTGGAGCTGCTCTGGCTCAACGCGCCCCCGGTGGGCGCATACCTTCCCGAAGACGAGTCGTTCTGTGCAGCCGCTGTCACCCCGGCAGCCGTGCTCGCCTCAGCTCACCTGAACGATGCCGCCGCAGCAGGGCTTGCCCTGCTGCTGGGGCTTCCCTTTGCCGTGGTGGGCAGGATGCTGGATACCCGCCTCCGAACGCTGAACCAGCGCCTGCTCGACGGCAAGCCGGTCCCGGACCTTCACCTCGCAGCCGGCCGTGCCCTGGCCAGGGCCATCGCGCGGAGCTTTCTCTACGTGCTTGCAGCCCTCGGATTATCCGTGGCCTTGCTGGGCGCGATAGCGGTTTTCCTCGCCGGCATCCTCCCCGATGTTGTCAAAGATGCGCTCGCGTTCATGCCTCTGGCAGCGGTCGCACTCGGGCTGGCCGGCTTGGTCACCAAGGACATTCCCAAGCCGGGACAGGCGGGGCTCTTTATTCTCGGGATGATTCTCATACTCATGGTTTCATGGATTCTCTGATCTTGAGCAGGACGACGCGGGAAGACGTTCCGTCGATACGTGTCATAGAGCGGCTCTCGTTTCCATCGCCATGGGATTCGATCACCATCATGAGGACAATAAGCGACAGGGGGAGCTTCAACCTCACGGCGCGGTACCAGGGCCGGGTGGTGGGGTATGTATTTTCCGTGAGCATGAGGAAGATGGTCCATCTGCTGAATCTTGCCGTGCACCCCGAGTTCAGGCGCAGGGGAATAGGCCGGAGGCTCTTGAGCGAGATAATTTCATTTGCCAGATCAACCAGGAAGTCGTATGTGTTTCTCGAGGTCAGGACATCGAACGACAGTGCGCGAAAACTCTATGCATCCATGGGGTTTTCCCCTGTCCTCACCTGGCGGCGGTACTACTCCGACACCGGGGATGACGCTGCGGTCATGGTGAAGCACATCGAAAGGGACTGAAAGAAGATGGTAAAAATCGAGGCCCGGGTCAGGAACAATCGAGAAGTGGCGCAGGGCACATTTCTCCTGACTCTCTCATGCGATTTCCCTGAGTTCGACCCGGGGCAGTTCGTCATGCTCGGGATCACCGGTACCGACGATCCTTTTCTCCGGAGGCCCCTTGCCATACTCTCCCGTTCCGCAGGTGCACTGGAGCTGCTCTACCGGGTGAGCGGCAAAGGCACGGAGCTGCTGGCCGAAAAGAGGCAGCTTGATACACTCTCGGTCCTGGGTCCACTGGGAAAGGGCTTCGGCATGCCCGCCGACAATGAGGAGCCGGTCTTCCTCGCCGGAGGGACCGGGCTTCCTCCGATCCTGGCCATGGCCGAGAGGGTCAAGCGCGGACACCTGGTCTTCGGCGCACGTTCGGCTGGCGAACTCCCCCTCTGGAACCGGCTGAACTCCATCGAGGGGGTCGAGGCCGCGGCAGCCACTGAAGACGGCTCGCTCGGGAAGAGGGGACTGGCTACCGATGCGCTTCAGGAGGTTCTCAAGAGGGTCTCTCCTCCCCTGGTGATCTATGCCTGCGGACCGAAGGGGATGCTCCGGCAGGCCGCGCTTATGGCGCAAATGATCGGGGCCCGCTGCGAGGTTTCTCTCGAGGAATATATGGCCTGCGGATTCGGGGTGTGCTCGGCCTGCGCAGTCAGGACGGTATCCAGCAACCGCAGGGTCTGCACGGACGGGCCGGTATTCGACGCCCGGGATATCAGGTGGGAGGAATGATGGATACCTCGGTCCGCATCTCTTCCGGCCTCGTCCTCAAGAACCCTCTCCTGAGCGCATCGGGGACCTTCGCCTACGGCGAAGAGTTCTCCCGGATCATGGACCTAAAGCAGCTGGGAGGGGTGGTAACCAAGGGTCTTTCCCTGCTACCCCGCGAGGGCAACCCGACTCCCCGCGTGTACGAGACCCCGTGCGGTCTCATCAACGCCATCGGTCTGGAGAACATCGGCGTCGACGCCTTTCTCGAAGAGAAGCTCCCATTCCTGAGCTCCCAGGACACCGAGATCATCGTGAACTTCTTCGGGACCAGCGAGGAAGAGTATGTGCTCATGGCCGAGAAGCTCGACGTTCCGGGAGTTTCCGCCCTGGAGATGAACGTGTCGTGCCCCAATATCAAGAAGGGCGGCATCGAGTTCGGAAAGGACCCCCAGGTTCTCTCAAAGCTCACCGCCCTGGTGCGCGGCGTTACGAGCAAGCCCCTGATCGTCAAGCTCTCGCCCATGGTGACCAGCATTGCCGAGATGGCCCTGGCGGCCCAGGAGGGAGGGGCCGACGCCCTGACCTGCTGCAACACGCTGCCGGCCATGGCGATCGACGAGAAAACCATGAAGCCGGTCCTCGGCAACGTTACCGGCGGGCTTTCCGGCCCGGCCATAAAGCCTTTCGCCCTGAGGAATGTATGGGAGGTATGCCGGCAGGTGCGCATTCCGGTGATCGCATCCGGCGGGATCGCGAACTGGAAGGACCTGGTGCAATTTCTCCTGGCCGGAGCCACCGCCGCCGAGATCGGCAGCGCCTCCCTGCGCGATCCATGGTGCTTCCAGGACATCCTCGAGGGCCTCATGAACTATATGCAGGAGAGAAACTTGAGCTGCATGGCCGAACTCATCGGGAAGCTCATGCTGCCCTGAGATTTGCATCCATAAGATACCGCCTGCGGGAACGTAAGCCCTGCGGTGCATCCATGCAATCCGCCGGGTTCATGTAATATGTGCAGATTCCTTTCTTAAACGAAGGGATGCGCGATTTATTTTTGGAGATCACGTGCAATGATCCTGAGGGAGGTCTCGCGCTCGGTACCGCTCGTGTCGGTATTTGCAGCCGTGTGCATGGGCATCGTCGCTTGGTGGAGGGATATCCCTTCGACCGTGTTCTGTCTCTTTTTCCTGGTGATGCTCTATGACAGATCCAGGATCGTCCACATGGGGGCGGGGCTCATCCTGGCATGTGCCGCTGCAGCCTTCGCCCCCTCGTGGGCCGATATCCCGGACGGTGAACACCTCCTCAAGGGCAGGGTGGCCGATTCCGGGTTTCACCAGGGAACCTACCGAGTGTTATTGAAAGATGTGCTGGTCGATAAACGCCCTGTCAGGGGCCGCGCCCTTGTCAGGATATACGACCGGGTGATTGAGATCGCCCCGGGCAGCCTGTTCGAGGGCAGGGTGATCGTGAAGAAACCCCGACCAAACGGCAACCCCGGCGAATTCGACTACGGAAAATACCTGCTGGGGCAGGGTATAACGCTGAGCGGGTACGTGAAAGACTTCTCGCAGACGCGCATCGAGAACGACCGCGCCGCCTGGGGTCTCAGGCACCGTTTGTGCTCGCTGCTCTCCGGATATGCCCGGCCCGAGGCCGAGATTCTCAAGGCGGTCCTGACCGGCGATCGCGGTGGGCTCGCGTATTCCCTGCGAGACAGCTTCGCCTCGCTCGGGATCGCCCACCTCATGGCGATATCCGGACTGCACATGGGGATCGTGTTCCTCCTGGGCAGCACCTTGAGCTTCACGCTGTTCAGGATCGTGCCCCAGGCGGCTTCCAGAATCGATACCCCGCTTGCTGCAAATGCTGCAGGTATGATATGCGTGGGGGCCTACACCTGGTTCGTGGGATGCTCGATCCCGGCCCTCAGGGCGGCCATCATGGCAGGTGCGGTCATCCTCTCGCTTATGCTTTCCCGCAAGGGCCGTCTGCTTGAAGGCCTGGCCCTGGCAGGCATCCTCATCGTCCTGTGGATGCCCCACGCCCTGACATCCTCGAGCTTTCTCCTTTCCTTTGCCGCGGTGCTGGGCATTGCCGGGGTGCTCGAGCGCATCGGAGATGCTCCCCGATGGGTGCTCTTCTTCGCGATCCCCATCGTTGCGACCGCTTTTACACTGCCCGTGGCGATCAGCCATTTCGGCTTCGTATCCAGGCTCAGCATTCCCGCCAACCTCCTCATCGTACCGTGGTTCAGCTTCGTGGTCATGCCCCTGGGCATAGCAGGGCTGGCTGCCTCGGCTGTGAACCCCTGGCTCTCGGGTATCTTGCTGTCCCTTTCCTTCGAATCGATCGACCTGATCCTTACTGCATGCGAATCCTTTGGCACGCTCTCAGCCATGGCCGTTCCGGGGACCGCATGGGCCATGATCTGTTACACGGGCCTGATCGTCGCATTCTTTGCAGAGAGATCCTTGGCGAAACGAATCCTGGTGTGGCTGAGTGCTGTGCTGATCATCGTAATCCCCGTGGGTCTGCAGATCCACAGAAACCTGCTCCCACTATGCTTCGACTTCATCAGTGTAGGCCAGGGAGACAGCATCCTAGTCACCCAGGGCAAAACCGCGATCCTCATCGATGCCGGAGGATCGAGGTCAGGCTTTGATACTGGCAGGTTTATCGTGGCCCCGCACCTTCTCAGAAGGGGGGTAACCGAGCTCGACCTCGTTGTGATCACCCATTCGCATCCGGACCACATCGGAGGCATGCCCTACATCCTCGAACGGTTTCCCGTCAGGGAAGTCTGGACGAACATGAAATATTGCTGGAACCAGGATTTCCAATCTGTTATCTATATCACCGAGGACAGGGACATCCCGGTAAGGAACGTATGCCTTGGAGATGTGTATCAGTATGGCGATCTCCGGGTAGAGGTACTCAATCCGCGTAGGCGGATCGAGCAGCAGAGCGAGGGAATGGACCTGAACTTGCATTCCGTTGCGCTGATGATTGGAGACGGCAGCATGAAGGGCTTGTTCATGGGCGACGTAGACGGGCTGGGCGAGATCAGGCTGTGCCGCAGCGGCCAGGACCTGTCCGCGGACGTGCTCAAGGTAGGGCATCACGGCTCGAGAAACAGCTGCCAGATGATGTTCCTCGAGCGGGTCGAGCCAAAGATCGCCGTAATACAGGCAGGCTACGGCAATGTCTTCAACCTTCCCAACCGTGCGGCCTTGGACCGCCTCTCCCGGAAGGGCGTGCTCATCCGTCGTACAGACCTCCATGGAGGGGTAAGGGTATACTCCTCAATTGGCGGCCTTGAGGTTAAGTCAGGCCGATTTCCTGCCGATAGGTCACTGGATGAGTAACCTTTGTGCACGGCGCGTGATCTGCCATGAAAAAAGAGGAACGTCCATGAACCCCAGGCTCAGAAACAACCAAGGGTTTTCCCTCATGGAGCTCATGGTGGTCGTGGTGATTCTCGGGATCCTTGCCGCGGTGGCGATCCCGAACATGAGTGGGTGGATGGCGAAGAGGCATCTCAACTCAGCGGCGCGCACCATGTCCGCTCATTTCAACCTTGCCAAGAGCGAGGCAATCACCAGCAACCAGATCGTTACGATCCTGTTCGATCCCGACGATGACAGTTACCGCATCGTTGCCGGCTCCAACACGATCGTGGAGCAGACCGATTTGCCGGATGCAATCGACCTCGAGATCAAGGCAGGGTTCACCTTCAATTCGGGTGGCTTCAACAGTCGGGGCCTCGCCACGGTCCCGGGCAGCGTCACACTGACGAGCGCATCGGCGCCTTCGGCTGACAAGGTCAGGACCATAACCATATCACCGGGAGGGAGCATAAGCATAACGCCATGAAGCCCATCTGCAGGATACTCAATGAAAATATTGGGCTGACCCTGATCGAACTCATGATCGTGCTGGTGCTCTCCATCGTCCTGATGGGTACGGTCTACCTGGCTTTCCAGATCCAGCAGGTGTCCGACAAAGAGCAGCAACAGGTCACCATTGCCCAGCAGGATCTGAGGGCCGTTATGCTCGTGATGGAACGCGACCTGCGTAATGCCGGCTGCGACCCGCTCTTGGTCAACAGTCCTACGAACATGATCTTCGGGGTACAGGCGCCACTGTCGGACAGTTCCCTGGTTATAAGCTTCGACCTCGATGCGGATGGAACGCTCGACACGGGAGAGCGGGTTACCTACAGCCTGGTCGACAATACTCTACAGAGGGATGATGGATCTCCCTCGCCGAGAATCCTGACCGAGAACGTCAGCTCTATCCATTTCGAATACCTCGATGTCGATGGTTCCCCCACGACGGAACCCTCCGACATTCGGTCGATCGAGGTGAAGATAGACGTGCAGTCCCCGGACGGGGAATTCGAAAGGACTCTGACCAGGCGCATCAAGTTGCGAAACATGGGGCTCTAGGAGATGAGAAGAACATCCATTTCATGCCCATCGAGCGGAAAGAAAGGCGGTTTCACGCTCATCGAGCTGGTGGTGGCCATCCTGGTCTTTTCGCTTGGTATACTGGGAATCGCCAAGCTCCAGTCCATGGCGGTCCAGGGCAATGCCTACAGCATGCACTTTGCCGAGGGCATGAGCGTAGCCCAGAACACGATCGAGCGGCTCATGGACCTCCCGATGACGAGCAACTCCCTTGGCGGCGCTGCCGACCTGACCACTCCCTTTGCCTGGACCACGGACCCGGTCAGGACCCAGAGGAACATGGAGTTCACTACCCGGTGGCTGGTTTCCCAGGTCGGGACCCTGGGTCTGCGGCAGGTGGACGTGGAGGTGTCCTGGAATGAAAAAGACTCCGATCACTCCATCACGATAAGTTTTATAAAAGGACGATGAAACAAACGGGGGGCTCGGTCATGAACGAGACAGGCCGGTGGAACAACGAGCAGGGAGCGGTGCTGGTGATGGTTCTCATCGTCCTGGTGGCGGCGGCCGTCATCGGCATATCCACCATGAGGTCAACGCTGGTCGAGACCAAGATCGCCGGCAACGAGCGGTCATACCAGCAGGCCTTTTATGCGGCGGACGCCGCCGGTGAGGTCACCATCTCACGCTTCGATCCAATCGTGAGTTCCATGGCGCTGCAGAAGAACGTGCCCGTAAACATATCCGAGAAAGTCAACGAAGCGAACCCGCTCCAGAATGCCAACGTAACCATAACCTATACGCGTAAAGGCACTCCGCCGGTCAGTTCGGGTACGAGCGCAGCAAATTCCTTTGCCAACTACTATGTCATAAGCTCGACCATCAATGGCGAGACCGTCAGCCACGGGGTGTGGAAGGCCTTCCCCAAGGTAGATTGAGGGTGGGGTGATCACGCCGCTTCATTGATAAGGAGAGGGGTCATGAAGAAGATAAGAGTTTTGACTCGTACGGCAATCCTGACAGCCTGTGTGCTCGGGCTGGGATTGGGCGTTGTCCGCGCCGACGATACGGAGATATTCACCGGGGGCGAGATCAACGTGCCGCCCAACGTGCTGATCATCCTGGACACCTCGGGGTCGATGAAAGACGAGATCGAGACCCAGATCCCGTATGACCCGAGCTTCTCGTACCCCGGTTCCAATGACAGCGATGGGATATACTACCGCGACCCACCGGGTAGGGGCTCCTGGCGTAAGTTAGAAAGTGTGGAATGTATTAGGTGGCTTTTAGGAATCTTGTGCCTTGAAGAACGCCGCTATCACTATCAATTGTCCGATGTCGTCTGTCAGCATGCCTTGAATTCTCTGACCACCGAAGGCAAGTGGCAAGGGAGAATCCAGGAGGACGATACTCTGGACTGTCCCGATGGCAACACGGGTACATATCGGGAGCTTGGAACCGGTAACTATGTGAACTACGAAAAGAACGCTTCGATCATTCGAGAGTCCAAGGAAGACATCGCCAAGAGGGCGATCAAGACACTGCTGGATTCGATAACCGAGGGCTCCATCAGGGTGGGGCTCATGCGGTTTCGAGGGAAGGTCGGTAGCAGTGACTATGGTGATCGGTCGTACAGGGGAGGGTACGTGATCGCCCCAATCGGGTCGACCCATGAAGAGATAAAGCAAGCCGTCGACAATATTAACTCAAGCGGCAGCACGCCCCTGGCAGAGACGGTGGCCGAGGCAGGCCTGTACTTTGCGGGAAAACCAAGCTGGGCCAATACCGATGGCCAGGATGGATACCCTACGACGAAAAACGGGCTGGGGAGCAACGGCGTATACACTTCTCCAATCCTGTGGCGGTGCCAGAAGAACTATCTCATTGTGGTGAGTGACGGGATGCCCCAGTTCGACGACGGCTCGGGAAACGGGGATAACATTTTCACGAGGGCCAATTATATCAATAATAGAAGTATCCAAGAGTTCTATGAGACCGGGATTAACGGGGACGGAAATATTTCAGACGACTTTCTCGGGACTTATAAGAGCTACCTGCCTGCTGTTGCCAAATTGCTCGCGAGTATCGATCTGATAGACAGCACGGAGAATGACAACAACGGTAACGGCGGATCCTGGAACGACCCCTCATTCCCTCCGCAGACGGTAATCACCTATGCAATCGGGTTCGGTGGCGGGTGTGACGAGGATTTTCTGCGGAGGGTTACGGACATCTCCCACGGCAAGGGGGGATACTATCTTGCCGACGACGCCGTTTCGCTCCAGAGTGCTCTTTCCGGTATCATAGGCAGCATCCTGAGCAACAACGGCAACTTCGTGGCGCCGGTGGTGCCGGTGAACAGGATGAACGGCGTCTACTCGGGCAACAGTGTCTACCTGGGACTGTTCAGGCCAGAAGAGGGGGGTGAGTGGCGGGGCAACCTGAAGAAGTTCGGCTTCAGCGGCGAAAATGAGCTGCTGGACAAGAACGGCAACGTTGCCGATTTCCACTCGGCCTCGCCTCCATCATCCTGCTGGGATTACAGCATCGAAGACGGCATCGAGGTTGACGAAGGCGGGGCCGGAGAGCAGCTGCTGCACCAGAGCACGAGAAACTTCTATACCTTCAACCAGGAGGAGTTCGTTACCAACCTGACAGCGGCTTCCAACGCCTTTCACGTGGACAACGCGGCATTGACAGCGAATACCATGGGGCTCGCGGCCGACACCTCGGCCGCAGACATTGCAGACCTCATCAATTATATTCGTTCAGATGGTGATTATCACCCTCAGAACGGGAGCAAGAAACGCGAGTGGGTCCTTGGCGACATCCTGCACTCGAAGCCTGCCGTCCTGCGCGACGGGGACAAGAACATTGTCTTTGTGGGCGCCAACGACGGCTTCCTGCACTGCTTCGAGGATGACGAGGGCTCAACCTATGACGACCTGAGCGACGACGATGTCACCGAGCAGTGGTGTTTCACACCCTGGGATCTCCTCCCGAAGCTACACACGTTGAGGAGCACGAACACCCACGAGTACTTCGTTGATGGATCTCCCGTGCTGCATCGCGTGAACGACGATCTGTACCTCACCTTTGGCCTCAGGCGGGGAGGGAACAAGTACTACACCCTCAAGGTGGGGACCTACGCAAACGATGTATACGTACCAAATGGGTACAAGACACCCGAGTGGGCTTGGGAGATAGACGACGACATCCTCGCTCCCGATGCCATGCTCGGCCAGTCCTGGTCTACCCCGCGTGCCTGCTGGATCAAGACCGGTGCTCAAAGCAGTACCCCGGTCCTCATCCTGGCGGGGGGTTACGATGCAGCCAACCAGGACCTGAACTCTCCCGCCGGGACCGACACCTACGGCAGGGCGATCTATGCAGTCAATGCCGATGACGGTACCCTGAGCCCGCTCCTCGCGTTCACCCCGACCAACCTGAACACCCTCACGCACAGCATCGTGGACCTGATCTCCTACGACAGCAACAATGACGGGTGCGACGACAAGATCTATGCCGGAGACATGGGCGGGAACGTCTTTGCCCTCAAGGCCAGTATCGAGAATGGAACCTGGTCGGGCAGGAAGATCTTCGATGCACCATCGGGCGGCCAGTACAAGTTCTTCTATGCCCCGGACGTGGTGCAGCAGGGATTCCAGTATGCGGTGAGCGGAGAACACATGTACTCGGTCTTCGACCTGGTCTACATCGGTACGGGTGACCGGGCCCATCCGAATGAAAAAACCACGGTCAACCGATTCTACTGCATTAAGAACCGCGATGACGGCACCGTGCTGTCCGAGTCCAATGCATCCTTCATGGATGTAACGACTTATGCTACTGCGTACAATACCTCAAGCCAGCTCAACTTCCTCAAGAGCTACGACTGCAACGGGTGGTATATCCGGCTTGGTTACGAGCACGGTATCAAGGTGAGGCCGGGAGAAAAGGTGGTGTCTTCTCCGGTGGTCTTCAACGGCATTGTCTACTTTACCACCTTTGTACCTGCTGGAGAATCCTCGGCCGATGACATGTGCGCCATATCCGGGGTCGGAGAGGGAAGGCTGTATGCAGTCGATTACCTCACGGGCGAGGCGATCGAGGCGTTCAACTTCAACGAGATGAATGACACCGACGGAGATGTCGTCCTTGACGAGACTGACCGGAGCATGTCCCTGGGCGGGGGGCTGCCCACCGCGCCCATCCTGGCGGTTACCGAATCCGGGCCGGTGGTGCTCGTGGGAACATCCGACGGAGTGATGCTCCTTCCCGTGCCGGATGATTCCAGCGTAACCAAGTATTTCTGGCTTCATCAGTGAGCTTGGGAGAGGTGGTGATGCGTACGTTTACAGATTGGAAGCTCAAGGTTTCCATGGTAATGATGCTCGTGGCATGCTTCGGTTTCACAGGGAGCATGTTCTCAGATGCTGGATCTGAAGAGCCAAAACTGATCTCGTTTTCAGGTGAGATAACCAAGATTAGCAAAGATCACCTGATCGTGTCAGGCAAGGAAGTAATCCTGGTGGATGTGGTCCATGACGGGATTCGGTACAAGACCAGGGTCTTCGATGCCGAGGAAAACCCGATGGAACTCTCAAGACTGAAGGTTGGAAATTGGGTGAGGGTGCTCGGCACAGAGACAACCGGGGGCAGCATGTACGCAAGTAGTATTTATTTCTTGCTCCCTCCGGAACCACACTGATAACGAGCATGAGTGAACCGGAAGACCACTGAGGTGGATTGAAATACTATGGAACAATTTATATTCTGTTATGTCCTGTGAGCCTTGAGCGACGACTGGGAAAACTCATGAATCACGACCGATGATTGGAAGCGCCCGAGAAGATGCCTGAAAAGGTAATCGCGGGCATTCCAGTCAAAAGTTGTGCCTCCTCAAGCCCGGTGAACAGCTTGATCGCTGGCAGGTCATGATCCGAGCTTCTCACAATGGGTGGTCCGATTTCAAGACAGGTGTAATGACCCCCTGGAATCAATACGAACTAGGCGGCTGATTTGTGTTTGTATTCGACTCGTGAGAGGTAGCCGATTTCCTGGTGGGTGGAGGCGCTCGGTTCTGTACTCTTCAATCCAGTCTTCGATAATCCTCTTATTACCGGTACAGTCCATGAGGGGGTCGTTCACTATGCATGGCCATCTCCGCGTTCACGGCCTTTATCAGTGGACTTGGAAAGAAGCGCGGGCAGGAGAGATCAGACCCTCAAAGGGTCCAAGGGCTCTCTCACTGGATTAACCGTATGTACGCCACCTCGGCCTCCACCTGGATGTCGGCCCTTGCGATCTGGCGTCGCCTGAGGTTCTCCATGACGTCGGAAAGTCTTCCGCTGACTTCCATGATATGGCATATGGAATGCCCGTGAATGCCGGTAATGCTGATCCGGGAAACGCCGTCCATTGACCTGAGCGCCGTGATCATGGACTGGTAGGTAACGTAATCGCTGATCCCCTCCACGCAGAGCGTTTTCCTGGCCAAGCCCGGGGCCTCGCTCAAAATCCTCTTGCTTATGGCAGCCCGGACCGGCTCGATGACCTCGTCGATCATCAGCGCGTTCATGACTTTGAGCGGCATATCACCTCGGTGGGAGGCCGACCGCGATGATACCGGCTCCCCTGTGGCCACGTCGACCAGCGAGACCTCGAATGCACACTCGTAGAGTGTGTCGAGCACCGGGGTATATGCGATCGTCCCGGTGATCAGCATATCCGCCCCTGCTGTGCGGGCCGCCTCTACGGGATCAAGCGGTTTTCCTCCTCCCTTCCGTACCATGGGGGCGGCCAGGACGTTCTCCCCCAGGCGCTCAAGCTCCTGCGCAAGCTGCGACTCGAATGGAGAGTAGCCCTTGTCTGAGGCCCACCATTCGTAAGGGGCATCGCTGCCCGGTGCGAGGTATGAGATCGCAAGGAGAATCTTCGACCTCTGTGCCCGGGGAATGGTGAGCGCCCGCTCGTGCAGCCACTGCCGGAGCGAGTCGTCATCGAGCCTCACATCCACGCTGAGAAGGAGGGTGTCATCGCGCTGGGTGCGCGAGGTGATCTGGTACTGCAGGATATCGCGCATGCCCCTGGACGAAGCATAGTCGGGCAGGGACTGCATGAGATCCGCTACCGAAGTCTCGGGCACATAGCGAAGAGCGGCATGGAAAGCCGCCTTGGCGAAAGCATCGCTCAGCGCGAGCTTCTCTGCCTGGGCCAGGTTGCCGTCTTCTATCGACGCCAGCCCATGGACAGTAAGCGCAGTATCACCTCTGCAGACCAGAGGTGTTGCGATCAGGAGAAATAGAGAGATGATACCGGCCGCTGTCTTGTAGGTGATCCTCATCCTGCCAGAAAATCTTTCAGCTTCGAGTTTGTCTCGGACGGTTCGATACTTGCCACCGCATGCTTGTATATGAGTATCGGTTTATCGGTCTGAATAAGAATGCAGAACGGGTCGAAACTCTTGACAAAGCCCTCTATCCTGTCTTTGTCGATGAGAGTCACAACAATCGGGACCCTTTCCTTGCGAGCTTGATTGAGGAATTGGTCCTGCACATTAAATACAACCTTACCCATTACAACCTCCTTATGCCTCATGGTGAATATTTTTTGTGTAGCGCATGGATCTATATATTGTATTAATCATAATGGTCTTTTGATCAAGCTTTTTTTATGGTAGTCCGGTAAATACCATGGGCGATTAAGGCCGTGCATTCTCGGGGGATCGTATGCCGAACGACCGGATCAGGGAACGGATCGAAGACCTTCGCAGACAGATCAACCATCATAATTACCGGTATTACGTGCTCGATTCCCCGGAGATCTCCGATTCCGCATATGACCGGCTCATGAGGGAGCTCTCCGAACTCGAAGCCAGGCACCCGGAACTCGTCACCCCCGACTCTCCGACCCAGAGGGTAGGGGCCGAGCCGGTGAGCTCGTTCCCCCCCATGGTGCACCGGGTGCCGCTCCTGAGCATAGACAACGCCATGGACACCCGTGAGATCCAGGCCTTTCACCAACGCGTGGTAAGGCTCCTCGGCAGGGAAGACATCACCTACTGCTGCGAGCCCAAGTTCGACGGCCTTGCTGTGGAGCTCGTCTACGAAAACGGTATCTTCATCCGGGGAGGCACCAGAGGAGACGGCTACACGGGCGAAGAGGTCACCGGCAACCTGAGAACCATCCGGAGCATTCCCTTGAGGCTCGCCACCCCCCGGCCCCCTGAGCTCATCGAGGTGCGCGGTGAGGTGGTTTTCTACAAGGAAGCGCTCAAGGCCCTGAATCTCGAGCGCTCCGAGAGCGGAGAACCCCTGTTCGCCAACCCCAGGAACGCGGCTGCCGGCTCGCTCAGACAGCTCGACCCGCGCATCACGGCCTCCAGGCCGCTGGTGTTCTTCTGCTACGGCATCGTAGATGCCCTTGCCATAGGGCTTGCATCGCAGTACGAGGTCCTGGAGAAACTCCGGGAATACGGCTTCAAAGTGAACCCGGATATCCGGCTCTGCCGGGGTGTTGAAGAGGTCATCGATTTCTGCCGGCACATGCAGGACAAGCGTGAAATGCTGCCCTACGAGATCGACGGGGTCGTGATCAAGGTCAACGAGATCGACGACCAGATCAAGCTCGGGATAAAGGCCCGGTCCCCCCGTTGGGCGGTCGCGTACAAGTTCCCCCCGACCCAGGAAACGACCACCCTGCTCAAGATCGAGGTCCAGGTGGGCAGAACCGGGGTCCTGACCCCGGTGGCTATCCTCGACCCCGTGAAGATTGCCGGCGTCACGGTATCCCGGGCCACCCTGCACAATGCCGACGAGATCAGGAGAAAGGATGTGAGGGAAGGGGATACCGTTATCGTCCAGCGCGCCGGTGACGTAATCCCGGAGATCGTTGCCCCGGTTCCCTCCCTCCGCAAAGGCACCGAGAGGGTTTTCGAGATGCCCGCAACCTGCCCGGTGTGTCGCTCGCCAGTGGTCAGAGACGCAGGTTCGAACGGCGAGGAAGGGGGGATGCACCGCTGTGTCAACATGGCCTGCCCAGCCATCATCAGGGAGCAGATCTACCATTTCGCCTCGAAGGACGCCCTTGACATCGACGGGTTGGGGCGCAAGATCGTTGGCCAGCTCATCGACCGCGGCCTGGTGCACGACGCCTCTGATCTCTATTCGCTCACCCGCGAGCAGCTCCTTGAGCTCGAGGGGTTTGCCGAACTCTCCGCATCAAACCTCCTGGACTCGATCGCCGGGAGCAAAAGCACCACGCTCCAGCGGTTTCTCTACGCTCTGGGAATCCCGCACGTGGGGACCGTGGCTGCACGTGACCTGGCACGCCGCTTCGGGTCCCTGGAGCGGGTCATGTCCGCGGGTCCCGAGGAGCTCCAGTCCATCAAGGGCATCGGCAGAGAGATGACGCGGGCCATCGTTGGCTTCTTCTCCAACGAGCGCAACCGCGAGGTGATTGGAAAGTTGATCGGCCGCGGGCTTACAATCCAGCCGGTCGAGCCGTCCATGCCCATGGAATCGTCTCTTTCCGGCAGAAAGTTCTGCTTTACTGGCACACTTAAATCCATGACACAGCCGGAGGCAAAGAAGCGGGTGGAAGACCGGGGAGGAGAGGTCGTCTCCTCGGTGAGTTCGCGGCTCGACTACCTGGTCGCCGGAGAAGAGCCGGGCTCGAAGCTGGACAAGGCCAAATCGCTTGGGGTAAGGATATTGGATGAGAGCGCGTTTCTCGAAATGATCGGGGAGGAGTAAAGCAGTGAAGGCCCTTCACGCCAGGATACACGGGATAGTCCAGGGAGTGTGGTTCCGTGCCTCCACCAGGGAGCAGGCCCAGATGCTCGGCATTGCCGGCTGGGTGCGAAACACACCGGACGGTGCGGTGGAGGTTCACATGCAGGGAGACAGTCGAGCGGTGGACCGCCTTCTCGACTGGTGCCGGCAGGGCCCGCCAGGGGCCCGGGTCGATCGGGTGGACACCGAGACGGTTGAGCCAGACGAGAGAATACAGGACTTCCGCATCATCTATTGATCGATCGTTTCATGCAAGGGGCCGATGTTTTTACCCTTGCATGAAAAGGGACTTTGTTATATGAGGTGCTCGCTCCTTGCTCCGGACAGGGGCTAAAAAACCACAAGGAGGGTACCATGGATCTCTACGAGATAATGTTCATCCAGAACCCGGATCTCGGGGAGGAGGACCAGGAAAAGCTCCTCACCAGGTTCAACGGCACGGTCTCGAAGTATGGCGGCGAGATCATCAATACCGAGGATCAGGGTGTGCGAACCCTGGCCTTCCAGATCCAGAAGCGTTCCAGGGGGCGCTACTTCCTTATCTATCTCCAAGGGCCGGGATCGATGATCCCCGAACTCGAGCGCTTCATGAGATTCGATGAAAATATCCTGCGATTCGTGATCATCAAGCTCGAAAGTCACATCACCCGTGAAGACCTCATGCCCAAGCCGGCCGTAGAGGCTGAACCGGCTGCAGAGACCGAGCAGGCCGCCGAGACCACTGTTGAGGAAGGGGGGGAATAAGATGCAGCACAGACAGGGAAATCCGCGAAGGACGTATTACAAGAGAAAGACGTGCAGGTTCTGCGAAGACAAGACCCTGAAGATCGACTACAAGAATGCCGGGCTGTTGCATGACTTCATTACAGAAAGAGGGAAGATCCTTCCCAGAAGGATCACCGGGACCTGCTCGAGGCATCAGCGCAAGCTGACCGTGGAAATCAAGAGGGCGAGGATCATGGCCCTCCTGCCGTTCACCGTCCACGACTGAAGCCATGCCCCTGGCTCAGGGAGGCCCCAAGACCCTGTGGTTTTTCACCGGGGTCTTTCTTTTTATGGGGGTTCTGGTCATTGCGGCTCCGATACAGGCCATGCCCGTGGCCCTGTTTCTGCCCGCCCTGTATTCGCTCTTTGCCAGCCGGGTATCCCCCTACATCAAGCCTCTGGCCGCTGCTGGCATCCCTGCGACCCTGGTGTTCATTCCCGGGTTCCAGCACGGCGCAGTGCTCTATGCCTGTCTGATCGCGTGCGGAGTGCTCATCAGCCGTTTCCTGGCGCGCAGGGACCCTGGGTTAGCGGTGCTCCTGCCATCGGTTCTGCTGCTCATCCTGCTCGGGGTCACCATGGCACTGACGGCAACGCAGGAGGGTATGCGGCTCAGCGCGGTGATTTCACAATGGGTGAGCCAGGTGATGGACCAGATGGCGCAGGTCTACGAGCGGGTTCTGTCTGCCGGCGACTTCGCCGAGTTCAGGATCGGCAGGCCGGCCACGGAAGCGCGCCTCGCAGAGCTGTTCTGGGGGCTCGTTGCATCCTCGATGCTGAGCGTGATGTGGCTCAATGTCCTGATCGCCTCACGGGTAATCAGGACGGTTCCCTTAAGCTCCTGGAGGGGACCCGACTGGATGGTTGCGCTCTTCATCCTCGCCGCCATGTGCATTCTCGTGAGCCACAGGGTCGTGCACATCTTCGGGCTCAATCTCATGATCATCATATCCCAGATCTACTTCTTCCAGGGGCTGGCCATCGTGGCGGCCTTCATGTTGGGATACAACTGGTCTAAGGTCATAAGGTGGGTTGTTTACATATTGATTTTGAGCCAGATATATATCATGATTGTAGTTGCCGCTCTCGGTCTGTTTGATACCTGGTTCAACTTCAGGAAAAAGATACGGATCTCATAAAGGAGATGTATTATGAAGGTAGTGCTGCTGGAAACCATCGAAGGTGTGGGTAGCGTGGGACAGGAAGTGAAGGTGAAGGACGGCTATGCGCGGAACTATCTGATACCCAAAGGTATGGCTCTGAGGGCGTCAGACAGCAATATAAAGGCCTTCAAGGACAAGATCCAGTCGAGAATCAGGTCTGAAGCGAAATCCAAGGAACATGCACTCAAGTTGGCCGAACAGCTCGAGAGCCTCTCTCTGAGCTTTTCCGTGAAGACCGGGCAGGAGGGCAAGCTCTTCGGCTCCATCACCACATCGAACATCTTCGATGCACTCAAGGAAAAGGGGTTCGAGACAGACAAGAAGAAAATCGCCCTCCCCGAGCCGATTCGCCACGTTGGTTCCCATGAGGTGAGCGTCGGGCTCTATCCCGGGGTTTACGCCCGGATCAAGATCGAGGTGTCTGCAGAGAGCGAGGAATAGTGTCGATGGAGAGTGTCGCTCCAGTCCTGCCGCACAATATGGAGGCCGAAGAGTATCTCCTCGGCGGGGTTCTCCTGGAGAATTCCTCTCTCGACCTCATCTCAGAGATCATAACGCCCCAGGATTTCTACTCCGAGAGGCACCGCATCATCTACGAGGAGATGCTCGGCCTCGTGGAAAAGGGGGTGCCCATCGACCTCGTTTCGCTGACAGAGGCGATCGAGAGCCGGGGCAAGCAGGACAAGACAGGGGGAGCGGCCTATATCGCCCAGCTCTCGGACAAGATCCCCACCACCGCGAACATCGAGTACTATGCCAGGCTCGTGCGGGACAAGGCGATCCTCAGGTCGCTCATCCTGGGCGCTGGAGAGATCGTCAAGATCGCGCGCAACCCGGGCGAGGAGGTCCCCCTCGTCCTTGAGTATGCCGAGCAGATCATCTTTGACATCAATAAGCAGGCCAACAGCAAGAAGGGGGGATTGGTCAAGGTTAGCCTCCCGCTTCAGGACATGTACCACAAGCTCAGCCGCATGGCCAAGGGAGAACTCGACGAAGGGGTGGTGCCCACCGGCTTCATCGACCTGGACAGCCACCTACTGGGCGGGCTTCACAACACCGACCTCATCATCATCGCGGCCAGGCCTTCAATGGGCAAGACCTCCCTGGCCATGAACATCGCCCAGTATGTGGCAGTGGTCGAGCAGCTGCCCGTTGCCGTGTTCTCCCTGGAGATGGGAGTGGAGCAGCTGGTGCTCAGGATGCTCGCCTCTGAGGCGCAGATCAATCAGAGCCTGGTGAGGTCGGCCGCTTCGCTCTCGCTGCTCAAGAAGGAGGACTGGAGCAACCTCCTGAACGCGTCCGGGATCCTGTCCGAGGCTCCGCTGTACATCGACGATACCCCGGGGATCTCGCCCATGGAGATCAGGAGCAAGCTCAGGAGGCTTGCCTCCCGGGAGAACTTGAGGCTCGTGGTGATCGACTACCTCCAGCTCATGACCGCATCCCGTGCGCGTTCCGATTCGAGGGAGCAGGAGATCTCAGAGATTTCCCGAAGCCTCAAGGCTATCGCGAAGGAATTCAACATCCCCGTGATCGCACTGAGCCAGCTCAACCGCCGGGTGGAAGAACGCCTGAACAGACGCCCTCAGATGGCCGACCTGCGGGAATCAGGCGCCATCGAACAGGACGCGGACATCATCTGCTTCATCTATCGCGACGAGGTGTACAACCCCGATACCCCGGACAAGGGCATCGCCGAGCTGATCATTGCCAAGCATCGCAACGGCCCCACCGGAGAGATCAAGCTTTCCTGGAGGCCGGAGCTTACCAGGTTCGAATCCTACTCGAACCGCTGAAGGCTTTCCACACCGAAGAGACAGCGGGTTTACTG
>JBASVF010000134.1:0-8696 GCA_049275795.1 Desulfomonilia bacterium | reverse complement strand
GCCTTGAGCTGGTCGTCGGTCTCCTCGTAGGAGAAGGTCTCCTCGAACTCCTCCATCACCGCCCCCGAGGTGTCGTATCTGAAGCCGGTGCTGCTCTCCCGCCGGGCATAGATGGCAAGCAGCTCATTGGCCAGCTTGGCCACGGACTCCCTGGCCCTAGCCTTGGCCTTGCTCCATCGGGTGCCGCCGAGCCGGTCGATGAAGAAGGCCTCGGTGTCGCCGATGTAGCGCTGCAGGAGCGAGAGCTTGTAGACCGGCACGTAGAGCTTGTCCCCTCCCAGGTACTCGAGCACGACGAAGTCGCTCTTGAACCCGTCGAGCTCCAGGCGCACCACGCCCCTGAAGATGCCGATGCCCTTCTCCTGGTGCACTACGGCATCACCCACGTTGAGCTGGGTGAACGGGTTGAGGAGCGGTGCCCCGGCCGCGGGGCCCTTTTTCCTGCGCCGGTGCGCCCCGAGCACCTCATCCGCCGAGACCACGGCCACGCCCAGATCCGGCAGTACGAACCCGGAAGAGAGCGATCCGGGCGCAAGGAAGACCCTTCCTCCCAAGGGGCTTCGGCTGAGAAGCGTCTCCCCCTGCACGTGTTCCGGCGCGAGCTTTCGGCTTTCGAGCGCATATGCCAACCGCTCCATGAGCATCTCGTTGCCCGCGAACACGAACACGTCCATGCCCTGTTCCCTCCACGAGACCGCCGCCTCGAGCAGGGCATCGCTTACGTGCCCGGAGCGGGGAGCGAGCACGACCGCGGCATGATTAAGCGAGGCGCCGCCGCCCTCGAGCGAGGTGGAGATGCGTCCCTGGGCTTTTCCAGCAGCCTCGATCACGCGGGATTTCCCGACCAGGACTTCATCGGGCGGGAGGTGCCTTCCCTGCCTGTCGCCGAGCTTGGCATAGGCATGGCAGTAGCTGCCGAAGGCCTTCTCGTACCAGGCCTCCAGGGTAAAGGCATCGGGCCCGGCGATCAGGGCGCCTGCCGGGAGGTAGTCGAAAACCGAGGCCGGCCTTTCGTAGAACAGGGGGAGGTACGCTTCTATGCCGGGCGGCATGATGCCCTGCTCGAGGTCGTTGATGAGCTCGCCCAGGCAACCTCCCTTCATCCTGCGCAGCCGGGGTCTGGCGTTCTTTACGTGCGGCATGTCCAGCAGGACCTCGCCTGCAGGGAGCAGGGTGATCCCGTCCAGTTCTCTGCCCGAGCGCTGGGTTGTGAGCCTGAAGGACCGGATCGAGACGATGGTGTCGCCCAAGAGGTCGATCCTGGCCGGCTCTTCCATGCCCGGCGAGAACACGTCTACCACCGAGCCCCGCACGCTGAACTGCCCCATGTCGTCGATGAGGGTCTCCCGGGTGTAGCCCATGAGCACGAGGCGGGCCGCCAGCTCGTCCCGGTCGATGTCCGTCTCGGGCGCCAGGTGGATCACCGAACCTGTCAGATCGCCCGGGGGCATCACGGGAAGGAGCAGCGAGTCGAAGGGCGCGATGAAGATCCCGGGCCGGCCGCTGATCATCCGGTACAGCATGGATATGCGCCGGGCCGCGATCTCGCGGGAGGGGCTGTCGTCCTGGTACGGCCTCACGTCGAGGCTCGGATACTGATGCACGGGTGCTTCGCCCAGGAAGGCAGCCAGGTTCTCCTGAGCCTGGTACATCTCCTCGGCGTTCTCCACGATCCACAGGATGCTCCTGCGCCTGTCCCGAAAGATCGAGGCTATCACCAGGGCCTGCAGGGAGAGGGGCAATGCGCCTATGGAGCTTACGCCCGCCAGGCGGGTGAGGATGCTATCCATGGCAGGGGAACTCCGTCTGCAACCCAGCCTCGGGCCAACCGTCCCGTACCCCGGCAACCGCCGCCACCCTTCCTCCGCACACGAGCACGGGCCAGAACGGCCTCAGCACGGCGGCAACGCCGCTCTCCGCCAGGAGCCTCACGGCCCGCCGCTCCTCGATCCTGTCGCCGGGGAGCAGCGATCTTAAGATCATCCCGGCTGCAGGTGTATTGTAGCTCATGCGGATCAGCACCCGCTGCCTCAGGGACGGTATGGAGACGGTCCCCGGCCCGTGCACCGGGATCTCGTAGAACGGCCCCGGGCCATCCGTGAAAAAGGCCGCCACCGCGCCGTCACGCTGCACCCTGACGCGCCGTGCGATCGTGTGGCCGCGCTTTTCGCCCGCCACGACCCGCATGACCTCCTCGACCTGGGAAGAGCCTATGCCTCTCGGCTCGCCCAGCATGTCCGAGAGGATCCTGATCACCATGCGCTCGGCAAGTACTCTCGGCGCCTGAAGGAACTCACCGCACCGGTAGGTTCGCACGAGCCCCCAATCGCGCTCCAGCGCCCGGCGCTCCAGCCCTTCCGAGAGGTCCTCCAGCAGGGTCCCTTCCCTCCGTGCGATCTCCGAGAGCCGGCAGGCCGACCTGAGGACCGAGGGATTGATCCTCTCCATGGCGGGAATGATCTCGTGCCGGATGAGGTTCCGGGCGAGGTTCGTGTCACGGTTGGTCGAGTCTTCTACGAAGGCCACCCCGTGAAGTCCCGCGTATCGCTCGATCTCTTGCCGGCTGAACATCAGCAGGGGCCGTATCAGGCCCCACGGGCCCCGGCGCTCCATGCCGCCCAGCCCCCTGATTCCGCTTCCCCGTATGAGCCGGTGAATGAGGGTCTCGGCCTGGTCGTTCATGGTATGTCCCGCAGCAGCAGCCGTGTAACCGTGATCGGCCATGCACGCACGGACCGCCCGGTAGCGCTCGAGCCTCGCCACCTCCTCCAGGTTCGGGGTGTCAGGGCCGAGCGACAGCCTGACGACGTGGCAGGCGATGCCCCGCCCAGCGCACTGCTCTTCGACGAAGAGGGAATCGCGGTGCGACGCTTCGCCCCTGATCCCGTGATCCACGTGCACTGCTCCCAGCCGCAGGCCCAGGCGTGGAGCTGCGCGGCTCAGCAGGTCGAGCAGCACCATGGAGTCCACGCCTCCCGAGCAGCAGCAGAGGACCGCGTCTCCCCTGCGCACTGCGCAGGGGCCGGTCAGGGTTTTCATGAAGGAATCGAGCATGGTGATGTTCATTAGTACCCTTCATGGATGCGGTCAAGGAAGAGTTGCCCGGCGAGAAAATGCCGGTATTACCAGATACTTGAGGAAAGATCGTATCCAGCAAACATGGGGGAAGGGTATCCTCCCCGTCCGGAAAAGGAACCAGGTTGGGGGCGAGGTGAGCCTCACCTCCCGGTAGTATCCTCCCCGACCGGAAGAGAAACCGTCCGGATCCTATGGCGACTTGCGAAAACACCGGGTCGAATGGTCCCCGGCAGCAGGGAGACCAGCCGCTTGAGTCTTATCCCACGACAAGGGCAAAAAAAACGCCAGAAGAAAGTCTGAGGATACGCATACCTTCGAGGAGTATGCCCTTTCTTCTGGCAAGAAGGAGGCCTCTCTTTGGAAGAGAGTTCGTTGTTGAGGTAATAAGAACAGATCCGATCGACGGGATGAATCAGCATGACTCTGTATTTTGTGTAATACACGGCACCGGGTTGAATGGATCTTTGTCTTACACACCACTTCCTCTATTGTACGCTTCTCTTTTCCGGCTGCTTAAAGGGCCCGATGCACGATCGGCGTGAACCCCATGCCTGCATCGTCCGCTGTGGCGAGCGCATAGGGCATGCGGATGTGCCGGACCTCGTTTGAGGGCCGTAGGGCCATAGGAAATACTCCTACACATTTTACCGGCGCAGTCTTCTGTACAGCCGGCAGGGGATAGATTACAGATTTTCTCTATTGTTCAGAAAATCACGGGCAAGGAGTGGAGCACACCATGGGAAGACAGGTTCAGGGCGCGCAGCTGTCACCTGAATGGAGAGAAAGGTTCCGGGACCGCATCGTTCATCCGGATGAAGCGGTGAAGCTGGTGAAATCGGGCGACCGCGTCGTTCTCGGTCATGCCTGCGCAGAACCCTACACCCTCGTGGAGGCCCTGATCAGGAGGGCCCCGGAGCTCAAGGATGTCGAGCTCCTCCACCTGCTCGCCGTAAACCCCACCCGCTACCTTGACGAGGAGTACCGGGGTTCGTTCAGGCACCACTCGCTCTTTGTCGGGAAGCACACGAGGCTGGAGGTTGCCCAGGGGCTGGCCGACTTCACCCCCTGCTATTTCCACCAGGTCCCGGAGCTGTTCTGGGACGGCACCCTTCCGGTAGACGTTGCCATGGTCTCGGTCTCACCACCGGACGAACGGGGCATGATGAGCCTCGGAATATCGGTGGACTATACCCGGGCGGCAGCGCTCAGCGCAAAGACTCTCATCGCCGAGGTCAACCCCGGCATGCCGGATACGGGTGAATCGTCGTACCTGAGCATGGACGACATCGATATTCTCGTGGAAAGTTCGACTCCGCTCCTCGAGTACCCTACCCCCCATCCCAGCGAGCAGGACCTGGCAATCGGCAGGAACGTCTCGGCCCTGGTCCGCGACGGTGACTGCCTGCAATTCGGGATCGGGGGCATCCCCGAGGCAGTGGTGCGCTCGCTGAGCACCAAGCGTGACCTGGGCATCCACTCGGAGCTGCTGACCGACTCGATCATGCACCTGGTGGAGACAGGCGTGGTGACTTGCAGGAAAAAGAACTTCATGCACGGCAAGGTCATCGGGACGTTCGCCATGGGTACGGCCCAGTTATACGAATGGCTCCATAACAACCCCATGGTGGAGCTGCACCCGGTGGAGTTCGTCAACGACCCCTTCGTCATTGCCCGCAACGACAACATGGTGACCGTGAACTCCGCGATCTCGGTCGACCTGCTCGGCCAGGTGGCTGCGGACATGATCGGGCCCGTGCAGTACAGCGGGGTCGGGGGCCAGGTCGACTTCGTCCGAGGCGCTGCCCGCTCCCGAGGCGGCAGGAACATCATCGCCCTGCCCTCGACCGCGTCCTCGGGCCGCATCTCGCGCATCGTGTGTACGCTCGATACGGGGAGCGCAGTCACCACCAGCCGCCACGACGTGGACTACATCGTGACCGAGTACGGGGCCGCCAGGCTCAAGGGCCGTACCCTGCGCCAGCGCAGCGAGGCGCTCATAAGCATCGCCCATCCCCGGTTCAGGGACCGGCTCAGGCAACAGTGCCGGGAGCTCTACGGCTGGTGATACGGGATCTTTGTCCCCGGTGAAACGTGGCCCGCGGCCCGGCTTTCCCCAGATTTCCGTTGGCGGCCGCCACCCGGCCGTTTTCCTGCTGCAAAACTTCCTGTCAAGCGTGATCTGTAAATTTCCGAAGAGCTGTGTATATACCCCACCAACAAGGAGGATCCATGTCTTATACCAAAGGAACACTTATCGCAGCCCTGGCCTGTTGCCTGGCGCTCCCAGCCTGCTTCGACTCCTCGAGCAACGGGCAGCGCGAAGCCTTTGTGCCGGAGTCCATCACCCTCGGGTCTATGCCGAGGGATGCCGCCCTGGCGCTGACCGCTGATTCCGATCTGCCCGATAGCGCGGATATCGATTACACCGGTCAGTACGTCCTGACCGAGACGAGCACGGGCATTGTCATCGAAGGCGAGCTCACGAGGGAGGGCATCCTCGAAGCCATGGCGGAGACCATCTCGGGAAGGCTCGAGTATCGCTATGAGGACAACGGTCTTCTCGGTTCCTACCTGGTCACCTATGACGACGAGTACGTCCGCGACAACTACCGGATCAGCTACGGCTTCTCCGGTGATGCCATGGTGCGCAGGACGGTGATGGACCTGGGTGACAGCGAGGCTTCCACTCCGTACCTCATGACCCTGATCGCCGGCGAGCCGGTGGAAGGCGGCCTGCTTTTCCGGCAGTACTCATACCAGGAGGAGGACGGGTATGGTGCCGACCACGACGAGAGCTCTGACGAGATCGACGACCTCATGGAGGCCCGCTTCGACGGACAGGGCAGGCTCGCGGCCCAGGTGTTCTACGACACCACCGATCCGGCCGAGGCCCTTCCCGAGGATGCCCGGTCTGTGGTCACCTTCGAGTACGACGACTCCGGCAGGGTCACGGCCCAGCGCTTCTTCATTTTCTCAGGCGATTCCTTCGACGGTGACCTCGATGCCCTCGACACGGAGCACGCTGCCTACGATGGCGCGTACCTCATCATTTATGACGCCGACGGTAACGAGCGCTACTGGATAAGGGACTTTCTCGGCGAGGAGTGCTTGTTCGCGGCCTTTTCCTGGAAAAGGCAGGCGCTCTCCCCGCAGGCGGCCGCCTTCATGGATGACGAGGTGCGCCTGGTGGATGCCCACCCGGAATGGTACTACTTCTTCGCCAGCACTGTTCCCCTGTGGGCCTTCCTGCTGGGCGGACCGTTCTGATCTCATACAACCCGTTTCCCGCGCACGGTTCGGGCTGCGCTGAAAGTTCGCGCCGTGTGCGGGAGCTGGGCACGATACCCAGTGTATTTGCGTGCAGGGCGCTGAAACGCGCAGGGACCGGATCTCCCCCTGTATCGGTCATGTCGGATGAAGCCCGTTCACGTCACGACCTCTTCTTCACGGGAACCGTTACCACCGGTCATTCGTATCTGCCCTAAACGAGAGCGCGATCCGCGCAGATCGCTGCAGAAACCGGGAGAGGAATGAAACCCCCGGCGTGATCACCCCTTGAAGGCTTTGAACATTATGGTAAAGGGGGCGCCCGGAGCCGTCTCTCCGGGCGCCAGTGCATGAAAGGAACTTGTTAGAGAGGGAGTCGTAATTTCTTCTTCGATTTACCGTTCGCGCACCGGCGAGACTTTCGGTGCGCTTCTGGTTGAAGCGGGGTGCGGCCAGCAGGGCCCCACCCCACCTCGGTCTTGAATGTATCGAGCATTGTTCTCAAGCCGCGGGCCCGGCCATTATGGCTTCGGTACGAAGCCGAGTGTATGGATGAACTGCCTTATCCCCTGCATCCATATCCCTTGCATCCTCCCGAAGAGCCATAGCCCGTATTTCCTACCCGCATGCTCGAGCGTTTGCCTGCCTCAGAAATCGATCTGCCACTTTGCGCCGATGTACGTTACATCCTTCTTCTCGTCGTCGCCGAAGGAGTTGTCGCCGTAATCGAGGACACCTACTTCAGGAACGATGAAGAACGAGCCGTAGACCGGGATGGTCGTGTTCAGGTAGTAGGACATGCAGGTGTTCTTGTCGTCGTCCAGGGAAGCAACCGGGTCATCAAGCTGCGAATAGGCATAGCCGAAACCTGCCTCTACCGTGTACTTGCCGATCTTGGATCCAACGACCAGGTGGGCACCAGCATTCGTTTCATTCACTACATCGCCCGAAGCGTCGAACTTCGCTCCCGCTGCATCCTGGAGAATAAGACCGAAGTTCTTGCCGTTCTGGGCCATGTAGACCTGGGCCTTGAGGAACACCGGATCGAGCTTGAGGCCGCCGCCAAAGCCTGCCACCCAGCAGCTCACGGTCTCATCGCCATAGTTGACGGAGCTCAGAACGATATCATCGACAGTGTACGCGAACAAACCGCCGAACACATCCATGAAGAACATGGGCTGGTCGATGCGGTAGTGCACCTCGAGTTTCGGCATCAGAGCATCCACGTCTCCGCTGTCTGCATTCAATGCAGACGAAGACTTGTCCCTGATCAGAGCAACTTCCAGGCCCTTCACGGTCAGCTTTATCTGCGGAAGCCTGGTTTCAAAAACACCGCCCCAACCGAGGAGGTCGTTATCGTTGTTGTAGACCTGGTTGCTGTAGAACATGTTTCCCAGGATCGGGTTGTTCTGGCCGATGAGCAGCGAACCCCAACCCATGTCATAAATCCCATAGAGCTTTCTGGTCATGACTTTGTTGTCGTCGTCATCCAGGCCTAGCTCATACGCACCGGTTAACTTGCCTCTGGTAAAGGTCGCGCCAATCCTCGAGTTGTTCTGTATATCCCACCTGAGGCTCTTATCGTCGGAGCCGGGGCCGATGTTGGAATCTTCGAAGAACGTCGCCATCCGGAGGCTGCCGTAGAACTTCACGCCGCCGAGTGTCTTTTCAAGGTTCGCGACACGGTCTTCCAGTGAGAGCTCTTCTGCATAAACCGGTGCAGAAATGAAGAATGCCAACCCAACCAGAACCAGGAACGCCATCAGTTGCCTCTTCATGCTGTTTTCTCCTCAATGAATTGATTTAGTTTGCCCAATTACCCTGGAACTCTTTGCCTTTCCGGATATCGTGATCGAGCATGTCCAGAAGGGCACACTTTCTTTCCACACGAGCATGGTCCCCGGGCATGAACCTGATCGTTGTACCGTCCATGGCAGCCGTAGCTCATGGAATTTTTCCGCCTGCCCGTGTACTGCTTCGTCTGGCCTTCGAGACGTCCTTGGATTCCTGCTTCCCGGGACCGGGGCGGTATACGGCTTCTTGAGTCCTGCACCCGGAACGAAGCAGCTCTTCAGGGGTGACATCGGATCGAATGTCTTCTCCGGTGCGAGCGGCCGTTTCAGGGGGCGGCCGCCACTTGAGTCAGATCTCGGGAGCATCAGCATATCCGGGCCGGCGATTGAAGATATCAGGGTGCTTTGCTATCGGCCGAAATCGACTTCCTGAAATTGCTGATTCCTTTGCCCAATCCAGCTCCCACCTCGGGCAATTTCCCCACGCCGAAGATGATCACTATGATCGCCACGATGATCAGCAGTTCCGGTAATCCTATTCCGAACATGATGTTACCT
>JBASVF010000133.1:0-5693 GCA_049275795.1 Desulfomonilia bacterium | reverse complement strand
CTCGAGGGCCGCGAGGTCTTCAACAAGACCATCGGCATCATCGGGCTGGGGAGGGTCGGCTCCGTGGTCGCCTCCCGCGCACAGGGACTGAAGATGAATGTCATCGTCTACGATCCCTTCATCTCCCGGGAGATGGCAGAGCAGCAGGGCTACGAGCTGGTGAGCCTCGACGAGCTCTATTCGCGCGCCGACTACATCACGGTCCACACACCCAAGTCCAAGGAGACCATCGGCCTGGTCAACAAGGAAGCCTTCGCCAAGATGAAGAACGGCGTCATGATCATCAACTGCGCCCGCGGCGGCATCATCAACGAGCAGGACCTCATCGACGCCCTGGATTCGGGAAAGGTGGCCGGAGCCGCCATCGACGTATTCGAGAAGGAGCCCCCGGAGAACTGGGCCCTGGCATATCATCCAAAGGTCATCTGCACGCCGCACCTGGGTGCTTCCACCCACGAGGCGCAGGAGAACGTCGCCCTGGCCATTGCCGAGCAGATCGTCGACTACCTCAAGAACGGCGTCATCCGCAACGCGGTCAACACGCCTTCCGTAGCCCCCGAGATGATGCCCAAGGTCAAACCGTATTTGGAACTCGCCGAGAAGATGGGCGCCTTCTTCGGTCAGATCATCGGCCAGGTCATTTCCGACAGGCTCAAGAAGGTCACCTTCACCTACACCGGCGACGCGGCCGATGTCGACACCAGGCCCGTGACAATCGCCGGACTCAAGGGACTGCTCTCCATCGTCTCCGACGATGTGAACTATGTCAACGCCCCGGTCCTGCTCAGGGAGCGCGGCATCGACCTGGTCGAGACCCAGACGAGCAGGGAAGACATCTACCTCAACACCATCCGCATCAACCTGGAGTTCGACTCCGGCGTCCGATCGCTGGAGGGTTCGGTCTTCAGCGGCGCGGACCACAGGATCGTCAAGATCGACAACTACTCCATCGAGGTAATCCCCGAAGGCTACATGCTGGTCATCTATAACAAGGACCTGCCGGGCACGGTGGGCAGGATCGCCACCATCATCGGAGAGAGCGGCGTGAATATCGCACGGCTCTACCTCGGCCGCGACAGGCAGCAGGGCACGGCCATCATCATCATCAACCTCGATACCCAGGCCCCCAAGGATGTCATAGACAAGATCGCCAAGTTCTCCAACACCCTGTCAGTCCAGGAGGTCGAGGTATAACCGGGGAACCAGGAAGGGAGCCTGATTATGGCAAACGTGGTCGTTGTAGGCACCCAGTGGGGTGACGAAGGCAAGGGCAAGATCGTCGATCTCCTCACCGAGAACTCGGATTTAGTCATCCGGTTCCAGGGGGGGAACAATGCCGGGCACACACTGGTTGTGGGGGAAAGGAAGATCATCCTTCATCTCATCCCCTCCGGCATTCTCCACGAGGGCAAACTCTGCGTCATCGGTTCGGGGCTGGTCATCGACCCGGAGATCCTCCTCGAGGAGATCGCCGCCCTCAAGGAAAAGGGCTACACGGTTTCCACCGACACCCTCGCCGTGAGCGACAGGGCCCACGTGATCATGCCCTACCACAAGATGATCGATCACGCCCGTGAGGCGACCCAGAAGATCGGCACCACCGGCAGGGGAATCGGACCTGCGTACGAAGACAAGGCGCGCAGGACAGGCATCCGGATGAACGACCTGGTGCACCCCGAGCTCCTGCAGAGGAAGGTCGACGCGATCTTTGACGAGAAGCAGGAGTATCTCACCTCCATCCTCAAGGTCAAGGGCTTGAACAAATCGGAGCTCATCGAGAAGTACCAGGCCATGGGCGAACAGCTCAGGCCATTTGTCACCGACACCTCAGTGCTCATCGGCAGGATGATCCGCCGGGGCAAGAACCTCCTGTTCGAAGGCGCGCAGGGCGCCAACCTCGACATGGACCACGGCACCTACCCCTACGTCACCTCGTCCAACACCGTGGCCGGCCAGGCATGCGTGGGCGCCGGCGTCGGACCCACCAAGATCGACACGGTGCTGGGCATATGCAAGGCATATACGACCCGGGTGGGGGGCGGCCCCTTCCCGACCGAGCTCGACGACGAGATCGGCGAGAGGCTCAGGGCCTTCGGCGGCGAGTACGGCGCCACCACGGGCAGGCCCCGGAGATGCGGGTGGCTCGATCTCGTGGCATTGAGGCACTCGATCAGGCTTTCAGACATCTCGCGACTGGCCATCACCAAGCTCGACGTGCTCTCGGGCTTCGAGACCATCAAGGTGGCCACCTCCTACCGCTCCGGCGGCACCCTGATCGAGCACATGCCGGCAGACCTCGAGATGTACCCCGATCTGGAGATCGTCTACGAAGAGCTCCCCGGGTGGGAGGAGGCCATCTCCTCGATCCGTTCGTACGACGAGCTGCCCGCGAACTGCAAGGCATACATATCCTACCTGGAAGACAGGCTCGAGGTAAAGGCGTCGATCGTTTCGGTGGGTCCCAAGCGGGAAGAGACGATCATCCGGGAAGAACTGTTCTGATTGAGAGGCCCCGGAACCGGGGCCTTTTCCATCAGCCTCAGGAGAACCGGCTGCTCGAGCAGCCGGAGCAGCTCGATGTGCTGCAGGAACCGCATCCCGACTTGCCGGAAGCCGGGCGCGAGATCTTCTTCCTCACGTTCCCGCCGCCGCACCTGGGGCAGTCGGGCGGGTTCTGAGCAGAGATCGGCATGAGCCGCTCGAACTCCTCTTTGCAGTCCTTGCACTCGTATTCATAGATGGGCATGCGCTCCTCCTTGCTTTCCACTCTGCCCAAGTACTAATGCCTCGTACAGGAAAAGTCAATCCGGCCTTGTGCCCACAGAAAGGTAAGACCTCGACATCCTTGCATACCCGATTGACAAGCATCCCCTTGTGCCTTTAGTCTTGCAGGTGAAGGAGGAGGTTTACTCATGAGCATACCGTACAAGTTCTACAAAGTGGAGAAAAAGGGCCATGTCGCGTGGGTGTACCTGAACCGGCCGGAGAAGAAGAACGCCATGGGCCCGGATGCATGGACGGAGATCATCCCCATCTTCAGGGACATCGACGCTGACGACGGGATCAGGGCAGCGGTCATCGCGGGCGAAGGCAAGGACTTCTCGGCGGGCATCGACCTTGTGGGCATGGCGCCGCTGATCCCCACCCTGAAGAACTGGGACATGGGCGCAAAGGGCAAAGTGAAGCTCTTCAAGGACATCTTCCCCTTGCAGGATGCCATGAGCTGCGTGGAGAAGTGCTCCAAGCCCGTGATCTGCTGCTTCCACGGCTACTGCATCGGCGCCGCCCTCGATCTCGGTGCGGCCTGCGATATACGGCTCGCCTCCGAGGACGCCAGGATCTCGCTCAGGGAGGCGGCGGTGGCCATCATTGCGGACGTGGGCGTGCTCCAGCGCCTGCCTCACATCGTGGGCCAGGGGGTAACCCGCGAGATGGCCTTCACGGCCAAGTACATCGATGCCCGGCGGGCGCTGGCGGTAAACCTGGTCAACGAGGTCTACCCGGACAGGGAGGCCCTGCTCAAAGGAGCCTCCGAGCTCGCAGACGAGATCGCCCGGCAGTCCCCCCTTGCGGTGCAGGGCGCCAAGGAGGTGCTCAACTACTGCAGGGGCAAGAGCATAGCCGACGGGCTGGAGTACGTGGCCGCCCGCAGCGCAATGATCCTGCCCTCCGAGGATCTGGCGGAGACCATGGCCTCGTTCATGGAGAAACGCGCACCGGAATTCAAGGGCAAGTAAGGCTCGGCTGAGAATTCCCGCCCCCTCGCCTTCCCGGGACGGGGCGGGTATCCGGGTTCGAGACGCGAGGCGCCTGCTGCCCGGGCCTGGAGCTTTCACCCCGGCCTCCCCCGGGACTCGGCCTCCAGGGGATGTCCACCCTTTTCGAGTGCTCACTCAAGCACCACTGCAACGCGGGTGCAGGCCATATGCCAAAGCAGTCCCCTCGAGATTCCCTGCCCCGACGCACTTGCCGCGGTACACGGCGATTTTCTCCACACGCGTTTTCCCGCTTCGGCGCGTATCGGTCCTCTCCCTCGTGCGGCCCTGGAAAAGACCGGCTTTCCTTTCCCGATATCCTCGAGAAAATCGGGGGGCCCCTCCAATGGCTTAAAGTTTTCCCCAGTAATTTTCCGATGAAGAGCCTTGATGGAAAAACGACAAACCAGAAGGCAAACCACCCGGTCATGGGGAAAGCTCTTCGCCACGACGAGGGTCGGCGACCGCACGCTCAAGCTTCCCGTGCTCGATATCTCCATCGGGGGCATGGGGGTGCTGGTAAACGACGGGTTCTCCCTGCTTCGTGAGGGAGCCGAGGTCTTCATTGAGTCCCTTGAAAAAGAGGGAACCGTGATGGCGGCCGAGATCCACGGCCGTATCGCCTACCTGGGCCTGGGCGTACCCACCCGTGCGGGTATCGATTTCGCGCCCGCCGAGACACCCATCGAAGCCTATGCCAGGCTCCATAGTACCAGGGGCGACACGGGCAAGCTCATAACGGACAAGGAAGATATCCTGCGCATCTTTACCGAGATCAAGAACTGGTCGAGGGGGTTCGGCGATATGCTCATGGTGTTCCGGCACCGAGCCATCCCGGCCGAGTTCTTCTACCTGAGGCCCCAGATCGACAACATGGTGCTCAGGATCGTGCGAATCTCGGAGTTCAGGCTTCCCTTCGAGCCCCAACAGGGCAGCGTCTACCCCTTCTATCTTTTCAAGGGAGTAAACGTCATGCTCTTTCACGTCAAGGTCACGGGCATTATCAAGAACATCCTCGAGACAACCTGGCCGGAAACCCTCCAGTATGTCAGCCGGCGCAGCGTGCTCAGGTACTTCGTAACGGGCCAGGAGCCCATGACCGCCACCATCGTGCATCCCATCAGCTCCGAGAAGATCGAGGTCCTGGTCTGGGACATCAGCATCGAGGGCATGGGCATCGAGGCACTCGAGGAAAAGACGCCCATCTTCGAAGGCATGAACCTGCCCGAGATCTCCATCCACCTGCCTGCAGGCAGCATCGTCACCTCCGGGGTGGTGCGCTCGGTCAGAAAGGACCAGGTCCTCGACAAGATCCAGCTGGGCATCGAGTTCATCGGCGGCTGCGAGCACTACCGCGACCGGATCCTCGACTACATCCTCAAGGAGGATCTCCCTTCCGAGGCGCTCCTGCCTTAGCCCTACACCCCGTAGTAGTCCCGGTACCAGTCCACGAAGCGGGCGATCCCCTCTTCCACCGTAGTCCGGGGCCGGAAGCCCACGGCATCTTCCAGGTCCCGTGCGTCGGCCCAGGTCGCCACCACGTCGCCCTTCTGGAGCGGCATCAGGTTCTTGAGCGCTTCTCTGCCAAGGCTCTTCTCCAAGACGCGGATGAATTCCATGAGCTTTACCGGCTGCGAACCCCCGATATTGTAGATTCGGTAGGGGGCGCGGCTGGTGGCTGGGTCGGGCTCGGACCCGTCCCAGGAGCCGTCGGGCTGCGGAATCACCCGCGAGATCCGCACGAGGGCCTCGACGATGTCGTCGATGTACGTGAAGTCGCGCACCATGTCCCCGTGGTTGTAGATGTCGATGGGGGAGCCTTCGAGAATCGCCCTGGTGAACTTGAACAGGGCCATGTCAGGCCTTCCCCAGGGTCCGTAGACCGTGAAGAACCTCAGCCCGGTACAGGGCAGCCCGTAGAGATGCGCATAGGTGTGG
>JBASVF010000132.1:0-1634 GCA_049275795.1 Desulfomonilia bacterium | reverse complement strand
ACGAATACGTGCAGCGGATGAGGGAGGACCTCGTGCACCATGGCCTGCTGGACAAGAGCAAGCTGGATGACCCTGCGTACTTCCATCACCAGGTCCTCGAGATGTGGGCGATCAGAAAGTGGACCGGCTCCGGCGTGGGCACCATGGACGTGCGCACCCACAAGAAGGGCTGGCAGATCGCCAGGAAGGGGAGCCTCAAGGACTACAACACCGATTACATCGAGTCCGAGTTCGAGGTTCTCGCGCAGGGCATTGCGCAGATTGAGACCAAGAAGACACTGGACCGGATCGACCGGGAGGCGAACATCGTCAAGTCTCTCCGCGGCAGGGCCCGGGCGTGGAACGAGTCTCGGGCGCTGGAGATATTCGAGGAGAAAGGGCTGGTTGATGTTGTTGAGAGCCAGGAAACCGGCGAGGTGAGGAGGGTTACCCCGTTCACCCCGTTCGAGAAGCAGATCGCCGTGGGCTTCAGCCGGCTGCACGAGATGGCTTCGGAGGGCATCCTCGAGGGCAACGACGAGTTCTCCGACGTGATCGACAGCCTGGCGGAAGAGGGGGAGAATTCCCGGGTGTTCGGCTACCTGGCATGGCTCCTGAAGAACGACGCCCCGGGCGCGATGGAGGCGGCCAGGATCTTCAAGGGCATCAAGGGCAAGGAGGCGCTGATAAAATCGACGCTCGGAGACCAGCTCAAGACGTTCCGGGACCTCATCCCCGAGGGATACGCAGAGTGGAAACCGGAGCCGGGATCTGCCTGGTACCTGACCAATTCCATCACGGATAAGGTGCTCGATCAGATCCGGTCAGGAGAGCGGTCCTTCGATGACCAGGAGACCCGGAAGATACTTGCCCGCGGCGTGGATGCCGTATGGGTGGTTCCGGAAGAGCTGGCGGTGACACTGAACGATTTCCGCTCCTACAAGGACGAAGGCCCGCTCGGGAAGGCGAGCCAGTTCCTCGTCAACTCGTGGAAGCAGTGGGTACTTATCAACCCTTACCGGGTGCTCAAATATAACCTCAACAACATGAGCGGCGACTTCGACATCTGCTGGGCCTATGACCCGAAGATCATCAAGAAGTATATGTGGAAGGCTGGGAAGGACCTGCTCAAGTACGTGCGCAACCAGGAGATCAGCCTGGCGCTCAAGGAGGAGCTGGACACCGCCTTCAGGAAAGACGTGCTCGGCTCGAGCATGACGGTGCACGACATCACCGATATCACCGAGCACATGGCGCTCGACGGGTACCTCGATGTCATGGCCGGCAGGAAGGTGAGTGCGATTTCCCGGTTCTGGAACACCTCGAAGAAGTACACCACCTACCGCGAGAACATCCTTCGCCTGGCCGCGTACCGCTATTTCAAGGACCGGATCGCCAAGGGCGACAAGGTCTACGGTGCATCGAACCGTGATGTTGTCGACAGCATCAGGAACCGGGACGACAGGGCGGCTCTGCTGGCCCGCGAGCTGGTTGGAGATTACGGGAACCTCACCGTTGCCGGGCAATGGCTGCGAACCAAGATGATTCCGTTCTACTCATGGTGTGTTCCCGAGTATACCGAAATCCTCACCAGAGAGGGCTGGAAAACCTATGCCCAGCTAAGGGTTGGAGAGGAAGCCCTGACCTATAATATT
>JBASVF010000131.1:0-13697 GCA_049275795.1 Desulfomonilia bacterium | reverse complement strand
CCCTCGAATATGTCCTTGAACGGGGTGAGAATGGTAAGCGCCTGGCCCGAGTCCACCTTGTCGATCACGGGGCTTACCGTCCAAGCCTGGGTGAGGGTGTTGTAGGAGGCCGATCCGGTCACTCCGCCGTTGAACACGCCCGCCGAGAACCGCGGCACCTCGAGCAGCCCCTTCGCGTAGCGGAAATCCGCTGACGCCTCCTTCAGTGCGATGTCTGCAAATGACCCGCTCTCCACGGTCAAGGTGCCCGATCCGCTCACATCCCCGGCACGCACGTTCCCCGAGGCCTCGATCGTCGCACCCCGCAGCTGCCCTTTCTGCTGGCCTGCAGTGTTGTCCGCGCCCTCACCGGCGGGCAGGACGAACGCGATGCCCGGGGAAGAGACCCTGGCCTTGAGAGCGGCATTGTCGAGAGGGCCCGAGATCTCTGCCGTGATCACGCCGACCTCTCCCTGGAGCCCATACTGGGTAAGCATTGGCACGAGCTTCTCCCAGCCTTCGAGAGCAAAGGGTTTCGCAGCGATCTTCACGTCGGCGGCCGGCGACTTTGCACCCATATCGACGCTGCCCGTGGCATTGATCAGGAGGTTGTGCAGGCCGAGGTCCAGGGATTTTATGGTGAGCACGCCCTTGCTGTGCGCCACCGTGGACTTGAGGCTCATGGGGACCCCTCCGGCCTTGCTGAACACATCGCCGAAGGCGATCTCCATGAGGCGCATGTCGGCATCCGCCTGCGCGCCGAAGTCCTCCGCCGAGCCCGATGACCTGATCTCCAGCCTGGCCGGCCCGGAGAGCGCAAGCCCGGCGGGCAGGCCGAGGACATCGGCCGGGATCAGCCCCACCAGGGACCCCGGCTCCAGGTTGTCGCTCCTCAAGGTGAGGTTCCACGCAGGCGCGCTCAGGAGGCGCTCGACCGTGCCCTTCAGCTCGATGCGGTTCCTGTTTATTTCCAGGCCGGTCGACTCCAGGGCCAGGACCTCACCCTGCGCGGTGTACAGCGCCTTGCCCGAGAGCTTGAGGTCCACCGCCCCGGTCTTCTGCGGCTTTTCCTGGCCGCCGTCCCCGGCATCGAGCACGAGCCCGCCCAGGTCGAGGTCCCAGGATGCATCGAGGTTCTTGTCCAGGGAGCCTGCCGCGCTGATGTCGGCCTTCAAGGTGCCGGAAAGGACCTTCACGGGCAGATCGAGTGCCCCCAGGGGCCCGGCGACGGGCAGGGAATCGGCCCTGATCCTCAGGTTGACCGGGGCCCTCGCGAGGTCCAGCTTCGGGCCTACCGGGCCGACCGTGCCGGTTACCCGGAAGCCGCGGCCCGACCCTTCGGACAGGCTGCCCCTGATGTCGATGCTCACCGGGGTCGAGAGCGAGAGGTCTTCGATCGAGGCATCGAGCCCGCTCACCTGGAAGGTCCCTCCCCGGGCTGCATCGCCCTTGCCCTGGGGCGAGACCTGCCTGTCCTCGTAGAGGAGCTCGCCGTCCTTGATGCTGAGCTTGTCCACGCCGAGCACCGCAAGCACTGACGGAGGCTGTTCCCCGGCCGGCTGACCCGGCTCGCGCGGCTTGGCCGGCTCCCGGGCGGGTACGGTCTCCCGGGGCGGAGCGATCATGTCTTGGAAGTTGAACGTCCCCTGTTCGTCCCTCCTGATGCGCACGACCGGCGACTTGAAGACGAGCTCGGATACCTGCACCTGGCCTTTGAGCAGGGGCAGGATCTTCAGGCGCACCTGCAGGCTCTCCAGGGTGAGGAAGTCGTCGCCGGCAAAGGCGGGGTTCTCCGGGACCTTGAGCCCGGTGAGCTCGGCCCCGAGCCCGGTGAGCACGGTGAGCTCGACGCTCTCGAAATCCACGTCTCGGCCTACGGCTGGCCGCACCCGTTCGAGGATCTGTCCCTTGTACTGGTTGAGGTCGATGACAAAGGGCGCGACGACCGCCGCGACAATGATTACCAGGACAACCGCCGCGAGGGCGATGAATGCCTTTTTCATACAGGATCCCTCCCTTCCCTGCCGGCTGATTCAGGAAAATACCCCTGATGCCATGCCGATGCAACCGCCATCTGCTGCCGCCTTGATCATGCTCTCCGGAGGCCCCGCTCTCCCTCTGACGGCCCTTGCGATTTCCCGCCGGTGCGTCACTATGAGATTTGTAAGAGCGGACCTTCTAACCCGGAGGCATAGTAAAAGAATGTTCATTGTCCACGTGCATGTCCATGTCAGGCCCGATCACCTCGAGGAGTTCATCGAGGCTACTGTGATCAACGCGCAGGCCAGCATCGGCGAAACCGGGATATCCCGCTTCGATGTCATCCAGCAATCCGATGACCCGACCCGGTTCGTCTTGGTTGAGGTCTACAAGACCCCGGAGGATGCGGCGAGGCACAAGGAGACCGCCCACTACCTCACGTGGCGGGACACGGTCGAGCGCATGATGGCCGAGCCCAGGAAGAGCTTCAGGTACCGGCAGATCTTTCCCAATGCCGCAGGCTGGGAATGACCGGCTCATGGACGGGAGGCGCGGCGCCCGGAGCCGGGCCTCAAGGAGCAGGCTAAAGGGGCCGGGGGTGGCGGGGATTTCTCCGGTGCTGCGGGCCGGCCACGGTTCGGATCGCCCGAGAACACCAGGGGCAGGATCACGGGTGCACGGGGCGCCTCTCCGCACCCGTGGCAAGGTATTTTCCCGCGGCGGCGCTCGACAAGACACTGGCGGAATCTCATTGCACCCGCAGCCGTAATGCCTGGATCCCAGGCGTGTGAGGGCATATCAGCGGTAGACCCCGGAAACAGAGTGTTGGCCGGTTAACTTCCGGGCACGCGAGGGCGTATCCTTCACGTCCCGAATATGCTACATGTTCCTGTCATGAGCACATCCATGCGCTTTGCCTTTTCTACGGCATCGAAGATCCTCTTCGGCTCCGGCGTTGTCGCACAGGTGCCTGAAGAGGCCTCCCGCATGGGCAGGCGCGCCCTGGTGGTAAGGGGCGGGAGCCCGGAGCGCGCGGCCGGGCTCTTGGGCGGTCTGCGAGCCCGGGGCCTCGACGCGGTGGAGTTTGGCGTGAGCAGGGAACCCACGGTTGAGATCATCCTTGCCGGAGTAGCCCTGGCCCGCGAGCGGGGCTGCGAGCTCGTCATCGGCATGGGCGGGGGCAGCGTGATCGATGCGGCCAAGGCGATTGCCGCGCTCATGACCAACCCGGGAGATATCTTCGACTACCTCGAGGTGATCGGCCGCGCGCAGCCCCTTGACGTACCGGCTGCGCCCTGCATTGCGGTCCCGACCACCGCGGGCACCGGGGCCGAGGTCACCCGGAACGCGGTAATCATCTCGCCTGAGCACCAGGTCAAGGTGAGCATGCGCTCCGATTCGATGATGCCCGACCTGGTGGCAGCCGACCCAGAACTCACCCGCACCCTGCCGCCGGACGTGACCGCCTCTACCGGGCTCGATGCGCTCACTCAGCTGATCGAGGCCTTCGTGTCCGCCCGGGCCAACCCGATCACCGATAGCCTGTGCCGCGAGGGGCTCCAGCGGGCCGCCCGCTCGCTGCGCGCCGCATGCGCCAATGGAGACGACATGAAGGCTCGCGAAGACATGATGCTTGCCGGGCTTCTCTCCGGCATGGCTTTGGCAAACGCCGGTCTGGGCGCCGTCCACGGGTTCGCCGCACCGCTTGGGGGCATGATCGAGGCCCCGCACGGGGCCATCTGCGCACGGCTGCTGCCCATCGTGATGGAGGCGAACCTTCGCGCGCTGGCCGGTCGCGACCCCAAATCCCCGGCGCTCGCGCGCTTCGACGAGATCGCCCGGGTGCTCTGCGGCAATCCGGGTGCGGATGCCAGGCAGGGGATCGCCTGGGTACGCGAAACCTGCCGCGACTTGGGCATTCAGCCGCTAAGCAGGCTCGGCCTGGCGCGGGACCGCATCCCCGACCTCGTGGAAAGGGCCATGCGGGCGAGCAGCATGAAGGGAAACCCGGCGGCGCTCACGCAAGGGGAACTCACCGGAATCATCGAAGAGGCGCTGTAACGAGGATCACGGGGAAAAGGCTGCTTCCCCGTGGGAACAGGCCTTAAAAAAAGCCTCGGCCCGCTGAAGCCCGCCTTGCGGCAGGTGCTGCGATATCCACGCAACCCTGATGGAAACAGGCCGGGACCTTGCGGCGGCCCGATCCTCCCGCGCAGTGGTCGCCCGAGTTCTATTCGGGCTCGGGCTCCGGGTGCGGAGCCTGGCCGGCCGCCCGGAGCAGGAGTGTCAAGGCCTCGACCTTCTCCTCCAACCTGTCGATCGCGATCTGCTGTTTGTACACCGCATCGCTCAGCTGCTGGATGGTGTCCTCGTGAAACGCGACTATGGTCTCCAGATTGGCGAACCTGTCGTCACTCATGCGTTCCTCCCTTACGCCTCAAGATCAGGTTCCTGTTGTCGTCTCTTAATACTATAAAGAACACCCCTTCCCGAATCAAATAGGCTGGGCCGACGAACTCCTGCGGGTACATGCCCGGGGCCGGGTTTCCGCCCCGCCGGAACATGGACCTAGGCAGACGACGAGCCGCCTTCTCCGGGCAGGCGCTTGTCCTTGCCCGCACCCTTGATGATGGTGTATAGGGTACGGGATTGATCTGCAGCACATCATGAAGGAGGAGCCTTAAGCCCATGAATTTTTTCTTCGATCCCGACGGCATCGCCGTGGTCGGCGCATCGGCAGACCCCGGCAAGGTCGGGTACTACATCCTCAAGAACGTCCTTGGAGGCTACAAGGGAAGGATCTACCCGGTGAACCCCCGCTACGAGACGCTGCAGGGGGTGAAGTGCTACCCGAGCCTGGAGTCCATCCCCGAGGACTTCGAGCTCGTCATCTACTTCATCCCGGCGCGGTTCCTTCCCGAGACGATCCGGGCGTGCGCGAACAAGGGCGTCAAGGGCGTCATCATCGAGTCCGCCGGGTTCGCCGAGGTGGGGGAGGAAGGCAGGCTTCTCCAGGAAGAGTCGGTGCGCATCGCTTCAAAGCTCGGCATCAGGCTCTGGGGCCCCAACTGCATGGGCCTCATCGACGGCTACAGGAGCCACGTGTTCTCGTTCCTCATCTCGAACCAGGTGTTCGACCTGCTGAAGCCCGGCAACGCCTCGTTCATCGTCCAGAGCGGCATGCTCTCGGCCGGCTTCATGCTGATGATGCTCGAGCGAGGTGGCCTCGGGATATCCAAGATGTGCTCCATCGGAAACAAGTGCGACGTGCACGAGACCGAGCTGCTGGAGTACCTCATCCACGATGGGACGACCGACGTGATCGGCATGTACGTGGAGTCCATCAAGGACCCGGCCGGCTTCCTCAAGTGCGCCAGTACCTCGAAAAAACCCATCGTCATGCTCAAGGGCGGCCAGAGCCCGGCCGGGGCCAGGGCCGCTGCGAGCCACACGGCCAGCATGGCGGGCGACTACACCATCATGCACCACGTGTTCGAGCAGTGCGGCATCACCGAGGTGCACGACATCGGCGAGCTCATGGACATGGTGCGCGGGTTCTCCAAGACCCGGCTGCTCAGCCGCGAGGCGGGCACGGCCATCCTCACCTTCTCGGGAGGGGGCGGCATCATCACCTCGGACCTGCTCCACGCCAGGGGCCTGCCCGTTGCGGACCTGAGCGGAGAGAGCCTCCGCGCCCTGCAGGAGGTTTTTCCTCCCTGGATGGCCCCTTCCCATCCCGTGGACATCTGGCCGGCTATCGAGAAGTTCGGCTACCTGAAGGTCTACTCGCAGGCCATCGAGATCCTCATGAACGACCCGGGCGTGGACTCGCTGATTATCCACCTGTTCGCCAACCGCATGCAGCCTTCCGACGTGGCGAACCTCGCGGCCATGAAGGACCGACACGGCAAGCCCGTGGCTGCCTGGTGCGTGGGCACGGGCAAAGAGCTCAGCGCATTCAAGGCCGGGCTCGAGGACATGGGTGTGCCCGTGTTCGAGGAGATGACCCGGGCTGTGGACTTCCTGGCTGCTTTCAAGAAACACGTGAGGAAAAAAGGCGCACCCGCGGGCGCCACAAGGAACTGAGAAAGCCCGGGACCGGCCGCCGGGCGGCCCTCTGACTTGGCTCGGCCTGCACGCCTTTCTTCCAGGGGAGAGCGGTGATGAGTGAGGTCATGTTCATTCCCAGGAGGTTCTGCGGACCGCCCGACTCCGCCAACGGTGGGTACGTCTGCGGGCTGATGGCCGGCTTCGTGGGGGGCACGGCCGAGGTGAGGCTGCGCAAGCCCCCGCCCCTGGAAAGGCCTCTCGCCATCATCCGCACGGGCGGGAAGAAGGTCTGCCTCATGGACGGCGAAACCCTCGTTGCCGAGGCAGCCCCGGCCGTGCTCGAGCTGGAGACGCCTCCGCCCCCGTCCTACACCGAGGCCCTTGAGGCCATGCGGCATTACGTGAGCGAGGACGAGCACTTCTTTCCCACCTGCTTCGTGTGCGGCCCGGCCAGGAAGGAAGGCGACGGCCTGCGGATCTTTCCCGGACCGCTGCATCGGCAAGGCATGGCCGCCTCGGTATGGGTTCCGGACGAAACGCTCTCCGACGGCCGTGGGATGGTGCGGCCCGAGTTCGTCTGGGCGTCCCTGGACTGCCCCGGCGCGTGGGCAGTGATGGATACGGGATTACGGCCCATCGTGCTGGGCTCCCTTGCCTCCGAGGTGCTGGATATCCCGGCCGTGGGCCAGAGGTGCATCGCTGTGGGATGGAAGATCGCGGCCCAGGGGAGAAAGCGGCTGGCCGGCACGGCCCTGTTCACAGAGGACGGGGACCTCCTCGCCAGGGCCCGGTCCGTCTGGATCGAGATCTGAGGCCGCCGTGGGCTGGCTCTTCCTTGCGCTCCTGGCAGCATTCAGCCTCGCGAGCGCGGACGCGCTGACCAAGAAGCACCTGGGCGGCCTGAGCGCCTACGAGATGGGCGTCACCCGGCTGGCCTACACCCTGCCCTGGCTTGCGCTCATGCTCCCCTTCATCCCGGTGCCCTCCCTGGACCGCACCTTTTTCCTGGCCTTTGCCGCAGCCCTGCCCCTAGAGGTCCTGGCCTTCCTGTGCTACATGAGGGCCATCAAGGTCTCGCCCCTGTCCCTCACCCTGCCCTTCCTGGCCTTCACCCCGGCCTTCATCATCATCACCGGCAGGCTCGTGCTCGGAGAGGCGGTCAGCCCTGCTGGCGCGGCCGGGATCATGCTCATCGTCTCGGGCGCCTACTTCCTCAACCTCTCCCGGGCCAAGGCCGGGCCCCTGGAGCCCTTCCGGGCCGTGTTCCGCGAGCCCGGATCAGCTCTGATGCTGCTGGTGTCCTTCCTCTACTCCCTCACCTCCACGCTGGGAAAGCTCGCGGTGCTCCACTCGAGCCCCTGGTTCTTCGGGGTGAGCTACTACCTGGTCCTCGGCCTGCTGTTGATCTCCTTTCTTCCCCTGGTGCGGGGAGCGCGGGCCGGGGCCCTGCTGGAGAAACCCGGAGCGGGCCTCGCGGTAGGCGCCTGCATGGCCGTGATGGTCCTCTCACACATGCTCGCCATCTCGCTCACCGAAGCGGCATACATGATCGCGGTCAAGCGCACGAGCCTGCTCTTCGGCGTGCTCTACGGCGCCTGGCTCTTCAGGGAGGAAAAAATCACCGAGCGCCTCGCCGGCGCAATGATCATGGTGATCGGGGTCCTCCTCATCAGCTGGTACGGCTAGCACGTAAGCGGCGGGCTTCCATGCAGCCGGGCGGTGTAAGGATTGTCTTTGGTATGAAATCGAACGGCTTTACCCCTGTGCGCCACATATCGCTGCGGCAGCTGCAGTATTGAAGGGCCTGGGCCTCGGGACAGCGATAAAAAGGTTTCGCCCCCTACCCTGCGGCAGGCGGAAACCCGGGCGAGTGCCAAGCTGGGTTGCCCGGCCCCTCAGGGGACTCCGGAGGCCGGGCTTGAAGCGTTCTGTTCAGCGAACGAACTCGGCAGGCTTTGCCACCTTGGCCAGCGATTCGGGAAACTCCAGGCCGAGACGCTCCACGGTCTCAGGGTCGGTGAAGACCGTGAGCTCCTCCTGCCTGAGGATGGGGAGCTCTTCGGGCTTCTTGCCCTCGAGCAGGATCTTCGCCGCCTGCCTGCCGGACAGGCCTCCTATGTATTCGAAGTCCGGGCCGATGTAGAGCACCCCCCCGGCAATGGGGTAGTTCATGTAGGCGAACAGCGGCAGGTTGTTTTCACGGGCAAAAGCCAGTATCTCCTTGCCTGCGAGGCTGTCCTTGAGCCCGTAGTACGTGTCGAGGGGAACCCCGATGGAATCGACGCCCGCCTGCACCAGCTCGGCGGCGGCAGGCCGGACCGGGTCAGACTTCTTCACCTGCCGGGGCACGAGCGTAATCCCCAGCTGCGCAGCCTTTTTCTGCGACTCCTCGACAAAGGCGAGCGCGTTGTCGTCATCGCTGTGGATCATGCCCATGACCCTCAATCCCGGGAAGGCCATCTTGGACAGCGTGAGCAGGGCCACGGGGTCGAGGTACAGCGTGGCGCCCGTGATGCCCGTATCCGGGACCTCGAGCGACTTGCACCCAACGACCACGGGGTTTGCCACCGCGCTGAACACCACCGGGATGCCCGCGTCGAGAAAGGCCTTCCTGGAATACTTCGTCGCGGGCGTAGATATGGTCAGCACCAAATCGGGCTTGGCATCGACGATCCGCGAGGCGGTGCTCTTGATCTTGAGCAGGATCCCCATCTTCTCCCACAGCGAGGCATCGGCGTCCGCGTCGATGACATGCCGGTTGATGGTCAGGTTCTTTCCCTCGACGATACCCTGCCTTGCCAGCTCCTGGACAAATCCCCGGTAATTCATGTCGAACAGGTCGATGTTGGATACCTGGAGCACCTCGATCCGATAGGACTGTTCAGCCCAGCACGGCTGGGCCAGGACGAGCACAACTACGCACGCGGTAAAAAACTTTTTCATAGAAGTCTCCTTCACGACATTGAAATCACAATACTTCCACTCTTCTCGGCAGCTCGCCCTCCAGTCTTTATCCTTTCATCACGGGATGCCCTGCCCTCCCCGGCGCAGCTTCCTGTTCACGAAGACCGCGATTGCCACGATCCAGTCCGATGGGGTGCGGGTGAGACGGCCGTTGCTGATCCGATGGCAGAAGTGCATGAACCGGGCGATCCGGCCCGGCACTACGAGAAAACGTCTGCGCTCCAGGGCCTTCACGATGTCACAGGCCACCTGGTCGGGATCGAGCCGGCCTGCCATGATCTTGACGGCCTTGCCCTCCGGCGGCATGGTCTTCGATTCCTCGTCGATGAAGGGGGTGCGCACCTCGGGCGGGCAGACCACGGTCACGTGTATGCCATAGCGCTTGAGCTCGCTGCGCAGGCACTCGGAGAAGCCCACCAGGGCGTACTTGGTGGCGCTGTAGAGGGTGTAGCCGAAGATGCCGATCAGGCCCGCCGCAGAGGACAGGTTCACGATATGCCCGGATGCCCGCCGCTTCATGAAGGGCAGCACGGCATCGATGGTATTGCGGGTGCCGTAGACGTTTATCTTCATCACCTGGTCGAAGCGTTCGTAGGAGATGTTCTCGAAGTAGTCCCCACACCCCACCCCGGCCGAGTTGATGAGGATGTCGGGCGTACCGAAGTCCTCTACCGCGCCCGTGATCTTGCGGACCACGTCATCGTTGTCCGCCACGTCCATGGACACGATCTCGATCCTCTGGGATGGGGCGATCATCCTGGGCGCGATGCTCTCACGGGCCCTCTCCAGGCCCGTCAGCCCCCGCGCGAAGAGCACCAGGCTGCACCCGCGCGAGGCCAGCAGGAGCGCGGTCTCGTAGCCGATGCCGCTCGATCCGCCGGTAATGAAAGCGAGCTTGCCGGAAAAGGCTGCCATGTCTTCCTCCTCGTGAATGGTATTTTCACCTCATGCACCGTCTCCCGTGACGAGGGGCAGAGACGCCCTTCATCTCCCTAGTCCGGGGGACCGGTGGAAATGCCTGCCTGCCCGAAGATCTCCCTGCACCTCGTGAGCACGGCCCTGTCGGAGAACGTGGTCATGGCCGGGCTGGATCGGTAGGGGTCGTTCACGCCGATCTTGTCGCTCTTGTCGTGCCACAGGGGGTTGTAGGCGAGCAGGTCGGCGCGCGTCACGCCCAGGCCCTTGAGAAACCCGGCGATGCCCCGGATGTTCTCCACGGTGTCCGTGATGCCGGGAACGAGCGGCGTCCTGGGCAGCACCTCTTTGCCGTCTTCCGCCGCCTGCCGGACGAGCCGGGCGAAGTTGGCCAGGATGCGGTCGTTGGGAACGCCGCAGAAGGTCTTGTGCAGGGCCGGGTCCATGATCTTGAGGTCGAAGTAGATCGTATCCGTACAGGGATAGATCATGGCCATGAACCGCTCCATGTCGAACCAGCCGCAGGTCTCGACCAGGGTGTGGATCTTCTCTTGCTTGAGCGCCTTGAGCAGCCCGGAGGCAAAGTCCATGAAGAGCGTGGGCTCGCCGCCCGAGAGGGTGACCCCGCCGCCGGAGACGGCGAAGAACGGCTTGTCGGGCAGGATTCTTTCCACGATCTCCTGCACGGACATCTCCCTCCCCACCCGCTCCAGGGCCCCGGAAGGGCACTCTCGGACGCAGGCGAAGCACAGGGTGCACCTGTTCCTGTCGATGTAGTACGGGTTGTTTTCCGAGAGGGCCTTCTCCGGACACGCATCGCGGCAGGCTCCGCAGCCGATGCATTTCTTCGAGTCGAAGGCGATCTCCAGGGCGGCCTTCCTGCTCTCCGGGTTGTGGCACCATACGCAACAGAGCGGGCAGCCCTTGAAGAAGACGACCGTCCGGATGCCCGGCCCATCGTCCAGGCTGTTGCCTTTGATGTCAAGGATCAGCGGTGCTCGTTCTTCCGTCATGGTCTCGGTCCCGGCCTGGTGGAGCTCGCGGTCTACATGCCGAACTCGGCCCGCTCGATGAGCTCGATCTGCATCTGGCGGTTGAGCGTCACGAAGTATGCGTTGTAGCCGGATATGCGCACCAGCAGGTTCTGGTAGTTCTCCGGGTGCTCCATAGCGTCGCGGAGCGTCTCGGACGAGACCATGTTGAGCTGCATCTGCATGCCCCCCCAGGTCAGTGTAGGCCTTGGCATACGAGTAGAGCGTGTCAACGGTCCGCTGGTGGGAATCTCCCGCCGCGGGCACCACTTTGACGTTGAAGGCGATGTTGTTGTTCATGGCCGTGGGCTCAAGGCCGGCCACGTCGCGCAGGTTGTCGAGCAGGCTCTTCGAGGCGTGGGGCTCGGGCGTGAGCCCCGGCGTGAAGGCCTTGCCCGCGAGCCTGCCCGAGGGCAGCGCCCCGGTCAGCGTGCCGAAGGCCACGTGGTTGGACATGGACCAGAACCCCGAGGTGTACTTCCCGCCGCGATAGTTGGTGTTCGAGCCGAAGATGTCGTGCGCCAGCCGGGTGATCCGCCTGGCCATCTCGAGCGCCTCGCGGTCGCCCGAGCCGAAGAGCCGCACCTTGCTCTTGATCATGGCGAGCAATGCCGGATCGTTGGCGAAGTTCTCGCTTATCGCCCGGTGCAGCTCGGCAAAGGAGACCTTTTGCTCCTCGAACACCAGCTTGCGGATGACCATCATGGAATCCGTGATGTCGGCAAGCCCGATGCAGGCAACGCCCGAGGAGTTGTAGAGCGCTCCTCCCTTGGTCACGTCCCTGCCGCTTACGATGGGCCCCTGGATGAGCGCCGAGATGAAGGGCGTGGGCCGGAGGGCCTGGTGCGCCTCGCCCAGCAGGTTGTTGTACTGGCAGGTCTGGTCTGCCAGGAACCGCAGCTGCTCGGCAAAGGCCTGGAAGAACGACTCGAAGTCCTTGAAATCCCCCCTCGTCACATCCCCGGTCTTCGGCCCCAGGTCCCAGTGCATCAGCGGGTGGCGGCCGTTGTTGAGCGCCATCTCCAGGGCGGCCACCATGTTGAACATCATGCAGTTGGTATGGCCGATGTGCCTGCCCGAGAGCGTGGGCTCGACGCAGCCCGTGGCCGACCAGTCGCGCAAGTGCTCCGGCGGATAGTTGAACTCGGCCAGCGATGCCATGACCGCCTCGTCGTTGTGGATAGAGGGAGTGGCCGTGGTGTTGAGGTTGACCTCGCAGAGCCGCTTGAGATACGTCTCGCTGTTTACCTTCGGATGGTAGCGGGCATTGACGTTGGGGTCTCGGATGGAGAGCATCTCGGTGACCTTCAGGAAGATGTAGGTCATGTCGTTGACCGCGTCCTCTCCCTGGGGTGTCACCCCGCCCAGGGTTATGGCCTGGTCGGAGGAGCTGCCGCCGAAGAGGTGGTTGCCGATGTCCGGGATCAGGGGCAGGTGGTCCGTGCAGCGCATGTAGAAGCACCCGATCAGCTCCAGGGCGTGGCGGATATATGCCCGGCGCTCGTTCTCGTCGGCTATTTTGGCCATGTCCGCCTCGAAGTAGGGCTGGAGCCACTGGTCGAGCCTGCCCAGCGAGAAGCCAGCGTTGGTGTTTTCCATGTGCACGCCCACCCAAACGATCCACAGGGCGTTGACGGCCTCGTCGAGCGTGGTGCACGGGTTGAGGGGCACCCGGGAGCAGATCTCGGAGAGTCTCAGGAGCTCCTGCCTCCGGACCGGGTCGCTCTCCTGCGAAGCCAGCCTTCCGGCCTCGGCCGAGAGGTTGCGGGCATAGGCGTTCAAACCCTCCAGGGCAATCTTCATGGCCTCCAGGGTGGCGCGCTTGTCCGCCTTCCCTTCCCCGGTGCGCGAGAGCTCCCGGTCGATCTCGGCCGTGATGCCCTTCGTGCCCTGGCTAAGCAGCCGGGGATAGTCGAGAATGGTATGCGAGAGCGCCACGGTCTTCCACAGGAAGCAGGCCGCGAACCGCTCGTCGATCTTCTGGCAGAGCGGGTAGCCCTTCTCGTCCCTCACCCATTCGCGGAAGTTGCGTTTTATCCAGAAGGGAAACACCGAGTTGTGCAGCACGTCGATAGTCTCGGGGTCGACGTCGTAGGGATTGAGCGGACGGTACGGGACGGTGAGCAGCTCGCCCCAGATCATGGTGCCGTGGGCGTCCGGGTAGAGCACCACGCCGATCTCCTTGGTGGTGGTCGTGCCCGCCACCAGGTCGTTCTTGCGGATGATGGGCCTGCGGTTCTCCATCAGGTACTTGAAGGCCTTGGCTTGGCGCAGCTCGGGGACCCACGGCCTGCCCTGGGAATCGGTCTCGAAGCCGTTCATCCGGTACCATCGGGTGAGCAGCTCGGGCCGCTCGTGGCAGATTGCCGGACGGGTCTTGAGATGGATGTCCAGGAAGCCTTTCAGCCGGGGAAAATCATCGAGGCTGTACTCGGAGAGGTATGGATCCTCCAGGAACTTCACCCCGGGGTCCTTGGCCGGGGCCCGGAGCTGGCCCCGCTTCTTCCTACTGATGCTCTTTTGCGCCGCCTGCACCGGGTCGTAGTCGCGCTTCTCTATTTTGGTCTCCTTCTTCAGCTTGGCGACGTGCACGGGCCGGAGCAGGAGCGAGAGGTAGAAGTTCACCATCTGCAGGTAGGCCAGGTTGCCCTTGGTGATCATGCGGTTTTCCATCAGGGCCAGCATCAGCCGGTTGGGCGGCTGGGTGGCGGCCTCCTTGAGCGCCTCCTCGTTGACGAAGACGAGCTGTGCGTCGAGTTTCTCGGGGAAGTCCTTCAG
>JBASVF010000130.1:0-2612 GCA_049275795.1 Desulfomonilia bacterium | reverse complement strand
ATCATCAACTTCCACTGCATCCTGAGGACCCTGGAGCTCGAGAGGAAAGGACAGGATGCCGCCTATGGAAAGGTCTTCGAGCGCATCCCGACCATCGGCTTCAGCACCTATGGCGAGGAGTACCTGGGCCACATCAACCAGACCTCGACCATGATCGTGTTCTACCGGTAATCTCGGAATCGACTGCGGCCGCCTGCTGGCCTTAAGGGGTGGCCGCTTCCCTTTCCAGGCCATACGGCCTGCGCCTTTTCAAGACTGCATGGCGCCCGGGCACAGCTAACGGGCGAAATCGCTCATGAAAGGCTTTGCGCCCTGAGTTCCTGGCGGGCTTGAAGGGGAAAGACCCCGCAGTTCCACCGTCGGCTCGATCGAGAGGGCATCAGCCCCGGTCGAGCACCTTCCGGACGGAGCCTGCCAGCGTGGCCAGGTCGAGCGGCTTCATGAGGTACTCGCTGATGCCCAGCTCCCGGGCGTCTTTCTCTGAAAAGTTTTCGCTGTATCCGGTGCAGATGATGATGGGAACATCACGGCGGATACGCATGAGCTCGGATGCCAGCATATCGCCGGTCATGCCCGGCATGGTCATGTCGGTGATCACGAGATCGAATCCTGCCGGGTCCTTGCTGAAGAGCGAAAGCGCCTCCGTGCTGCTCGTCTTTGCAACGGCCCTGTATCCCAGCTCGCCCAGTATCTCCGCTGCCAGTGCGGCGAGGACGGGATCGTCGTCCACGAACAGGATCCTTTCGGTTCCCGTGGGGACATGGTCCGGCTTCCCGGCCGGAGCACCATCCCCCCGGGAAGCGATCGCGGGAAGGAAGACATCGAAGGTGGTCGCCCCTCCGGACACGCTCGAGCACGTGATCGATCCCCCGTGGCTTTTCACCACCCCGTGAGCCACGGCCAGCCCCAGGCCGGTGCCGCGGCCCATCTCCTTGGTGGTGAAGTACGGGTCGAAGATGTGCTCCATGACCTCGGGGGATATGCCGTGGCCGGTATCCCTGACGGATAGCTTCGCGTAGCTTCCGGGAACGATGTCCTGGCCGGATGCTGCAGCCGCCTCTTCCGCCGGCACCCTCACGAGGCTCACCTCGATCACACCGCCGGACTTTTCCATGGCGTGCGCTGCATTGGAGCAGAGGTTCATGACCACCTGCTGGATCTGGGCAGGGTCGGCCATGACCGTGCACGGCTCCGACAGGTCACAGCGGATTTCTATGGTCGAGGGCAGGATCGACCTCAGCATAACCGTAAGCTCCCGGACAAGGTCACCGAGGTCCACGGGCGAATACCTAGGTTCGGTCTTGCGGCTGAAGGCGAGGATCCTGTTCACGAGATCCCTGGCGCGCTCACCTGCCTTGAGCACCTCGCCGAGAGCCCTTTCGACCTTCTCCGGATCTCTGGCATTGCACCGTGCAAGCTCTGCAAACCCGATGATTGCCGAGAGGATGTTGTTGAAGTCATGGGCAATCCCGCCGGCCAGTATCCCGATCGACTCCATCTTCTGCGATTGGATGAGCTGGGCCTCGAGCCTCTTTCTTTCAGCCTCTGCCCGCCTGCGCTCGGTAATGTCGCGGGTAACGCCCTGGAAGCCCTCCAGGTTCCCGTCCTTGTCGAGGATCGGGGAGGGAAGCACCTCGACCAGGATGACGGCACCGTCCTTGCGTCTCATCTCGAGTTCAAATACCGGGTTTGTGGATTTGCCGGTCTCCCTGACGCGCGGCCATCATGTCCCTGATGCGTTCGATTTCGTGTGGAGGCATGTCCGGGGAAAGGAGGTTGAACATCGAGGTCCCAATGAGCTCACCCTGTGTGTAACCGCTCATCTGTTCACAGGAAGGGCTGATATAGGTGAACACCAGGTCGTCCGGTGTCGTCTGCCAGATCACGTCCCTCATCTTCTCGGCCAGGAGGCGGAACTTGGCCTCGCTCCGGCCTAGGATCTCCTCGGCCCTCCTGCTCTGGAGGATTCTCCACACCCCCTGCATTAGCAGGGAAAGCTGCCGGGCATCGGACTCATCATAGGCATCGCGCTTGTTCACGACCCCCAGGACCGCAACGAGGCGGTCATCGTCATTGAAGACCGGAATGCCCAGGTGCTGCCGTACCGGTACACAGCCCTCCGGGTGCTTCATCTCGATGGGACCCGGCACCGGCCAGTCGTTGGTGATGACGGGCCTCCGTTTCAGTACCAGCTCGTCCCAGAGCCCGGTTTCTTCGATCGGGTACCGTGCCGGATGGTCCGAGGCCTCACACCCGCTTCCCGTGGAATCGTACCATGCCCGCATGGTGAGGACGGCTTCCTCCTCGCTCATGAAGGCTAGGTACCCTGCCTCGCTCCCGGACAGCCGGACCGCCTCTTTCAGGGAAAAGTCGATCAGCTCATCCTCGGATGCCCCTGTCATGCGGCTCAGCTCGAGCAGCGCCTGCAGACGCTGCTCATCGGGGTCAGGCCCAGACGGATCCCGGCCCGGCCCAGGGATAACCCGTCCGGGTTGCTCCTCGTCGTCCCCGGACACCCCGGTGCGCTCGCCGCTGCTCTGCTCCAGCAAGGCAATCATGGCATTCAGTGTTTCGAGAAAGCGAGTCCCTGTTCTCTTCATATTGCTGTCTCC
>JBASVF010000129.1:0-9926 GCA_049275795.1 Desulfomonilia bacterium | reverse complement strand
CATAGTCCGCTTCACTGGCGGAAGAAAAGGCTCCAACTGCTTCCATTGCTCGTCTGTTAGTTCGTGTCGCCTGACCATGCATCTTTTGATGTCCTACCCATCAAATCGATTTGCGTACAGCACCTAGAAAACCTCATCCAGACAGGCTATGCACCCCCAGGCCTCTGCTCGCAGGGCGAGTATCCTCAAGAACATCCGGGATGAGCGCTGAGCGGTTTGGGGGAAGGGTGGAGTGTGGTCATTATTCCGATAAATTTACCATAGGGTTAAACAAAGAGATAAATATGTAGAATTCAAAGGAAGATTAATCATGACCAGGCGGTAAATTGATGCGAAGGACATAATTAACCATATGGTAAATAGAATGGTAAGGATCCGTATCATTCGAGGCGGTTTTTAACGAGCGTTACCAGCGAATTTCCCGCCCGTATTCTCCGTGCCGGGGGATTGAGCAGTGTACGCCAAAGCAGGGTAGGGTCGTGCTCCCCTTGATCGATGAATGAGCCCGGCATTCAAAGTCGATCACCTTCCTGGTCGGACTGGATGAGCGAGGGACATCTGCCTTATCGAATACGTGCATCCCGCATGCGTATATGGGCAATCCTGGATTCCACCGGGCTTGTGGGCGCGAGCAGACAGGTTGACAAGCGCTCGGTGAATCCGTGATAATCTCCTGAAGTCAATTGAATGTCCAGGGAGGTCGGATGCTTACGTTCTATACCGCCGGAGAGTCCCACGGCAGGGGCGTGTTCGCATTTCTCGACGGCGTGCCCGCCGGACTTGCCGTGGACCGGGAGACCATCGACGCAGACCTGCGCAGGCGCCAGAGAGGCTATGGCAGGGGAGAAAGAATGGCCATCGAGCAGGACCGGGTGGACGTGCTCTGCGGCCTCAGGGGAGGCATAACCCTGGGTGGGCCGATCCTGCTGGCGGTGTGGAACCGCGATTTCGACAGCTGGAAAGAGCTCATGGACCCCTGGAGCATTGCCCCCGGCAGGGAGCTCTATATACCCAGGCCCGGACACGCGGATCTCGCGGGAGCTGCACGGTTTCGCCACACCGACCTGCGCAACGTGCTCGAGCGATCCAGCGCCCGGGAGACGGCCGCAAGGGTGACTGCAGGCGGGCTGCTCAGGTGCCTGCTTCGCGCCCTGGGCATCAGTGTCCACTCCTGGGTGAGGAGGATCGGGAGCGTGGAGTTCACGGGCGAGTACGACCCTGCGATCAAAGATTCCTCGAGCGTGTTCTGCCCGGATCCCAAGGCCACGCTTGCCATGGAGCGGCAGATCGACGAGGCCATCGAGCGGGGCGATACCCTGGGGGGCGAGTTCACGGTCGTGGTGGAGGGGCTGCCGGCGGGCATCGGCTCATGCACCCAGTGGGACCGGCGCCTAGAAGCACTCCTGGCGGCCCAGCTCATGTCCATCCCGGGCATCAAGGCCGTGCAGGCGGGCTTGGGCATTGAAGCCGCCTCGTTGCCCGGGTCCAGGGTTCACGACGAGATCCTGCCCGGCCGGCCGAAGCACAGGCCCACCAACAACGCCGGCGGCATGGAAGGGGGGATGTCGAACGGCGAGCCCCTGGTGCTCACCTGCAGCATGAAGCCCATTCCCACGCTCAAGCAGGGCCTTCGCTCCGTGGACATCCGCACGGGCGAAGCAGTCCGCGCCGGCTACGAGCGGTCCGACACCTGCGCCGTGCCAGCGGCCTCGGTGGTAGGCGAGGCGGCCGTGATCATTGCCGTGAGCCAGGCCCTGCTCATGAGCTTCAGCCTCCCGAACATGTCGCTGCTCATCGAGGCCTTTGAGTCGCACCGGGCCTACTGGATGTCGCTATGATCTTTCTCACCGGGTTCATGGGCTCGGGAAAGACCACGGTGGGGCAGGCACTGGCCCGGCTTTCCGGCAGGCCTTTTGCCGACACCGACGAACTCGTGGCGCAGAAGGCGGGCTCATCCATCTCCGAGATCTTCCGCTGCGCGGGCGAGAAGGCTTTCCGCGCCCTTGAGCGCGAGGCCCTGGTTGAGTTCCTGAGCGAAGCCGATCCAGCCAGTATCGTGGCAACCGGGGGAGGGCTGCCCGTGGATCCCGTAAACCGCAGGCTCATGAAAGCCTGCGGCTCGATCGTGTACCTCGAGGCCCCTTTCGAGGCCCTTGAGCACCGCATCGAGCAAGACGGCTCGAGGCCCTTATGGGCCGGCGATGCCCGCGGCCTGCTGGAGGCGAGGAGGCCTTTCTACGAGGATTCCGACCTCCGGGTGAGCATCGATGGAAAGGATGCCGGGGAAATCTCACGCGAGATCCTCCGTTCTTTGCCCGGGCTGCCCGATCCGGTGGGCGTGGTTCTGCCGGACAACGCATACCCGATCCACATCGGCAGGGGAATCCTTCGAGACATCCTTCCCCTGATCGAGCGGCAGACAAGGCCGGAGGGCGTCTTCGCTCTCGTGGACGAGAACGTGCTCTGGCATCACGGGCAGGCGCTCAAGCAGGCCCTCCAAAGCGTGCCTGCGCACTTCATGACCGTGCCCCCGGGCGAGGGCTCCAAGTCCATGGACTTTCTGAAGGAGGTTCACGGCGCCATGCTCTCCCGACGGGTCAACCGGCAATGGGTATGTCTCGCTGTGGGCGGGGGCGTGACCGGTGACCTGGCCGGGTTTGCCGCGAGCGTATACATGCGGGGAATTCCGGTGGTGCAGGCGGCCACCACCCTGCTTGCCCAGGTGGACTCAGGCATCGGGGGAAAAACCGCGATCAACCACGCCTGCGGCAAGAACCTCATCGGAACCTTCCACCAGCCCCTCATGGTGATAAGCGACATCGATTTCCTGGATACCCTTGATCCCGAACAGGTGGCGAACGCCATGGCCGAGGTCGTGAAGTACGGCATCATCATGGACCTGCCCCTCTTCGAGTACCTTGAGGCAGGGCCGCCCTTCGATTACGAGCTGATCGTGAGAATGAGCGCACGGGACAAGGCGCGCGTGGTGGCGCGCGACGAGCGGGAGGGGGGGATGAGGAGGATCCTGAACTTCGGTCACACCCTGGGACACGCTGTCGAGAAAGCGACCGGCTATACGATCGGGCACGGCAAGGCCGTGGCTGTGGGCATGGCCTTTGCCGCAGGCCTCTCCCGGAGGATGGGAATGTTGTCCCCGGAAGACTTCGGGCGCATCATGGATCTCATGAACCGGCTCAAGCTCCTTCCCGCCGGGTATGTCCCGCCTCTGGCCGGAGATGTGGCCGCGGCCCTCGAGGTCGATAAGAAGGGCACGCTCGGGGGAGTCCACTTTGTGTTGACACCTTTCATCGGCGGTGTTAGCGTACAAAAGCTTTCTGAAATCGAAGTGCTGGAGGCTTACCACGAATTCATTGACGAATATCGCAAAGGCTTTTGAACAAGGCGATTTTCTCCAGGTAGTGGAAGCGGCTGGCGAGGCGCGCTCTCCGGAGGAAGAGCTCATGGTCGGGGTTTCGCTGTTCAAGGTGGGCCGCGAGACCGAGGCCGTGGAGGTGCTCACGCGCGTCTCCAGGAGGGCGGCCGAGCTCGCCCGGGCATACTACCACCTGGCCGTCGTGCACCAGGGCAGGGGCGAGATCGATCAGGCAAGGTCCTGCCTGGAGCTCTACCTGGCCTTTTACCCGGACGACGACGAGGCGCTCGATCTGCTCCAGGATGAGGGGGACATGGAGCCCATGGTGGACGAGGCCTCACCCATGCTGGCGAGGCTCTATGCAAACCAGGGGCACTACCGGCAGGCCCTGGAGATCTATGCGAGGATCCTGTCCGGCCCTGACACCACCCCTGAGCTCGAGCGCGAGGCAAGGAAGGTTGAGGCGATGCACGTGGTCAAGACCCTGGAAGGATGGCTGGAGAGGGCGCGCAGATGGTAAAGATCCTCATGATCAACGGGCCCAATCTCAACCTGCTGGGCACCCGCGAGACGCAGGTTTACGGCACGACCACCCTGCACGAAATCGAGCAGAACGCCCGGCGCAGAGCGGGTGAACTGGGGATGGAGATCGCGGTCTTCCAGTCGAACCATGAAGGCGCGATCATCGACAGGATCCACGCTGCCCGGGACGAGCAGGTGCAGGGCATTCTCATCAACCCCGGGGGCTACACGCACACCTCGGTAGCCATACGGGACGCGCTCAAGGGCGTGGGGATACCCTTTATCGAGGTCCATCTGAGCAATATATACGCCCGCGAGGAGTTCAGGAGCACCAGCCTGATCTCCGGCATCGCCTCCGGAATCATCACCGGGCTCGGGCCCCTGGGCTACCTCCTGGCAATCGAGGCTCTCCATGAACTCATCACTCAGGCTCGATAGGGCGAGATCATTCCTGAAAGGGCTGGACGCCATCATGCTCCAGTCCCGGCCCAACGTCACGTACGTAAGCGCCTACACGGGCTCCGACGCCATAGCCGTGTACACGGATTCCGAGTTCGTGCTCTTCGTGGACTCGCGCAACACCCTCCAGGCACGAGAAGAATCGATTGCCATCGTGCACGAGGTCAAGGAGCGGTGGCAGGATATCTACGAGCGGCTCGTCTCGCTGGGCGTGGCCACCCTGGGCATCGAATCGGATGTCATGGACGTGGATACCTTTCTCACGCTCAAGGAGCTCTTCAAGGGAATCGAGATGACCCCGCTGGGGGGGAGCCTCAGGTACCTGCGGGCCGTCAAGGACCAGGACGAGCTCTCGCTCATCGCCGAGGCGGTGCGGATTTCCGAGCAGGCGCTCGGCGAGACCCTTGCAAAGGGGCTCGTCGGCCGCAGGGAGATCGACGTTGCCTTCGACCTCGAGTGCGCGATGCGCGCCCTTGGGGCGAGCGGGCCCTCCTTCGAGACCATCGTGGCATCGGGGCCCCGCTCTGCCATGCCCCATGGAGCGGCCTCGGAGAAGGTCATCCAGGCGGACGAGCCCGTGGTGATCGACTACGGGTGCATATACAAGGGCTACTGCTCGGACCAGACCCTGACCGTGTGCACGGGGAATCTCGGCGGAGAGTTCGAGGCAGCCTACCGCTGTGTGCTCGAGGCGCAGAAACGAGGTATCGGCGCCCTGGCACCGGGGAAGAAGACCGCGGAGGTCGACGCCGGCGCCCGGGAGTACCTCGACCAGAACGGCTATGGCCGGTATTTCGGCCACAGCCTCGGCCACGGGGTGGGAATGGAGGTCCACGAGATGCCTACCCTCTCTACGGTATCGAAGGACACCCTGGAAGATGGCATGGTGGTCACGATCGAGCCCGGGGTGTACCTGCCGGGCAAGTTCGGGATACGGCTGGAGGATGTGTTTGTAATAACAGATAGTTCTTGCATGAGAATCACAAATATTGATAAGGAAGCCATTACAGTCATCAGGTAGGAGAGGACATGTATGCAGTACTCAACCGCACAGTTTCGCAAGGGGTTGAAGATAGAGATCGACGGTGAGCCGTTCACCATCGTGGATTTCCAGCACGTCAAGCCGGGCAAGGGGGGCGCCTTCGTGCGCACCAAGATGAAGAGCCTGATCTCGGGCAACGTGCTGGACAAGACCTTCCGCTCGGGCGAGAAGGTGGACGTGCCCAACCTCGAAGAGCGCAAGATGAGCTACCTGTACCAGGACGATTCCGGGTACTGGTTCATGGATACGGAAACCTTCGAGCAGATGAGCCTTTCTGAAGACCATCTCGAGGATGCCATCGGGTTTCTCAAGGAGAATGTGGAGGTGGACATCCTCTTCCACAACAATGTTCCCATAGGCGTGGAGCTGCCCATGTTCCTCGAGCTCGCAGTCGCCGAGACCGACCCGGGCCTGAGGGGCAACACCGCATCGGGAGGCTCCAAGCCTGCAAAGCTCGAGACCGGGGTTACGGTCCAGGTGCCCTTGTTCATCAACGAGGGCGACGTGATCAAGGTCGACACCCGAACTCGGGCATATATCGAGAGAGTGAGCTAGATGAACCTCAAGATCGTCAGGGAGCTCATAGAGATGATCCGGAACACCGACGTGGTGGAGCTGGAGTGGACCCCCGAGAGGATCCACATCGTCCGGGGAAACCCCCGGACGGGCGGGGATTCCCCGGCAAGCCGCGAGCGTGAGAAGGCCAGACCTCAGCCGGCTGAAAAGCCCACGGTCACCATCACCTCGCCCCTCGTGGGCACGTTCTACCGCTCCGCCTCGCCCGAAACCCAACCCTTCGTGCAGGTGGGCGACCACGTCAAGAAAGACCAGGTTCTCTGCGTCATCGAGGCCATGAAGCTCATGAACGAGATCGAATCGCACGTAGACGGCGTGGTGACAGCCATTCTCAAGCAGGACGGCGAGCGCGTGGGCTACGGCGACCAGCTCTTCATCATTGAGGAGCTATGAACCCATGGCTCCTGATCGATGACGGCAGGCACGAATCACGCTCGAACATGGCCCGGGACTCGGCCGTGCTGGAGTCCGTCATTTCCGGGACCCTGCCCGGGGTGCTCAGGGTATACGACTGGTCCGAGCCCGCGGTAACCCTGGGCTTTCACCAGCGGTCCTTCACCCCGCACGATCAAACGCTCAGGCTTCCTCTGATCAGGCGCCCGACCGGAGGCGGGGCGGTGCTTCACGTCCACGACCTGACCTTCAGTCTCAGCACGATGGAGACCGGGATCTTTTCCCGGGGAGTCGAAGAGACATGCCGCACCGTCACCTCACTGTTCGCCCGTGCGCTGAAGGAGTGCGGCATCGATGCCCGGATGAGGGGCGATAGCCGATCGTTTTCCAGCGTGTGCTTCAAGCGCTCATCTCCGGTGGAGCTCTGCCTCGGCGAGGCCAAGATCCTGGGCCTTGCCGGTCTGCGCAGGAAGGGCGCGGTCCTCCTCCAGGGAGTCATGCCGCTGTTTGTGGATGTCGATCTCTCGCACCGGGTGTTCGGCGGGCGGGACGACCCGCTCAACCGGGGCCTGCTCCAGAGCGAGCCCGGCTTCAGCCGCGGGGTTTTCCTCGAGCGCTTAGTAGACGCGTTTGCGTCTGAGGCGGATATTCTTCTTTCTCAGCGCGGTGAGCACGATGGTGAGAAACACCACGATGATCAGGGCAAAGTACACCTGCGGTGAGAGCAGATCCGAGACAATCGCCTCACCGAGAAACGAGTAGAGCGCCATCGAGGGCAGGATGCCCACGAAGGTTGCCTTCATGAAGTCCTTCCACTCCACGCCGGCTGCGGCCGCCGCCGAGTTGATGACGATGAACGGGAAAATGGTGGCAAGCTGCAGCAGCAGCACGATGGGGTAGCCGTTTTTCTGGATGGTTCGCTTGATCCTGGCCGTGCGTGCCTCGTTGCCCCACCGGTCCTCCACCCCGAGCGCCTTGACCAGGAGAAAGGCGATATTGGCGTTGATCAGCGATCCCACATAGGACAGGATCATTCCCGGCACGGGCCCGAAGCTCGCGGAGCCGGTGACGATCAGCAGGCTCAGCGGCGAGATGAGCGGCAGGACGCTGATGAGGACGACGAAGATCAGCGGCCCGATCACCCCCAGGTCCTGGAGACTGAGCCTGAGGTAGATCCAGTCCTTGAGTGGGTAGGGGTCGATTATGCGCATCAGCCCCAGGACGGCCAGGAAGGCCGCTCCCGAGAACACGCCCAGGCCGATGCCTCGCCTGAGAGGCGAAGGGGAATGCAAGAATGTCAGGTACCAGCGCACGAAGGCCTCGATGCGCTGCATCAGCCGGGAAGAGGTTACAGGGGTCTTGCTCTGCATTGTAATCATCATAAAACGAGCCGTGTCACGTGGCAACGGCATCTTTTCGTTGGCCTCGAGCATTTCAGGCTGGTTCGTGGAGCTTAAACGATGTATGTTAACCGGCGCACCTGGTTGATGGCCCTTTTGCCCGGTGCATGGCGTCCCGATTTCCCGGGAGCGGTGAAGGAACCTGAAGGCCTCGCGCCGTGATTTGGACCGGCGCTCGGGCAATCCACAGCGATCATGAACCGGCACTGTCCGGGGCCAGTCTTTCCCGGCGGACACCGTAGACAGGACTGAGGTTACGGATGTGTCCCAAAGGCAAGCAAAAACCGTCAACTGCCGGCTTGCCGATCTCCGGGCAAGCTGGTAGAATGAAGAAGATTGTTATTTCGATAAATATCTCCAGAAGCTGCATGGAGAGTGAAAGGAAGGGATTCTCATGGCATCAAGACCGCTCCAGACCATCATGAACCCGTCTTCGGTAGTGTTTGCCGGGGCGAGCAACGACCTGCGCAAGATGGGCACGATCCAGATGCTCAATCTTATCCACAGCGGATACCAGGGCGAGGTTACCGCCGTTCACCCCAAGGAACGGCTCGTGCTGGGCAAGAAGGCATACCCCTCACCGGCCGATCTGCCATACGCACCCGATCTCGCGATCCTCGTGGTACCCACGGCCGTTGTGCCGGGCATGCTCGAGGAGTTCGGGAAAATCGGCGTCCGGCACGCCATTATCATCTCGGCAGGCTTCCGCGAGACCGGGGAGAAGGGCAGGGAGCTCGAGAGGCGCATCATCGAGATAGCCGGCGAGTACGGCATCCGGTTCCTGGGGCCGAATTGCCTGGGTATCGTCAACTCGCACGTGCCGCTCAATGTGACCGTGGCGCCCAGCCTGTCCTACGGCGGCGGGTTCTCGCTCGCCTCCCAGAGCGGAACCTACATCTCCCAGAGCGTGCATTTCCTGCGCAGGAACGGGGTGGTACTGGGCAAGGCCATAAGCGTGGGCAACGAGGCCAATATCGGCCTGGCCGACTGCCTGGAGTACTTCGGTGAGGACGAGCAGACGAAGGCCATCGGGCTCTACATAGAGGGACTCAAGGATGCGAACCGCTTTTTGGAGGCAGCCCTGAAGGTGAGTGCGCGCAAGCCCATCGTGGCCCAGTACGTGGGCGGCACCGAGGCCGGTGCGCGCTCGGGCTCCAGCCACACGGGCGCCATGGCCGGGCCGGACTACATCTACGACGGCCTCTTCGAGCAGGCCGGAATCATCCGCGTGGCCACCATCGAGGAGGTCTACCGGATCGGTTGGACCCTGGCCACCCAGCCTCCGCTCAAGGGGCCGAGGATCGCGATACTCACCAACTCGGGAGGACCGGGTACGGGAATCGCCACCACCTGCAACGCCTTGGGCCTGGAGGTGCCCGAGTTTTCGCCGGAAGTTCAGGAAAAGGTGAGCCAGTACCTGCCAGGGCACGCGAGCGCCCGCAACCCGGTAGACCTCACCTTCCATGTCAATATGGACGTCATCACGGTTAAGATCCCGGAGATCCTCTTCTCGGCCGACGAAATCGACGGAGTCATCATCCACGGCATCATTGATACCGGCTTCCTGGAACTGCTCTATCCCTCGATCAGCAAGCACCATGACATCACGCGCGAGCAGTTTCTGAAGTTCGGCGAGACCTCGATGGAAGAGATCGCCCGCATGCCTCACGTCCATAGCAAGCCCCTGCTCATATCCTCGTTTTTCGACGAGCAGGACCACAGCATGCGCGAGTTCCACGAACATTCCATCCCCACCTTCGACTCACCGGAGAAGGCTGCCAGGGCCATGTGGGCCCTCTATCGGCACTGCCAGATCAGGAGCCGCGGCAAAGACAGGCAGGCCCGGCGCTCGAGGGGGGCCGTTCCGGAGGATGCGAAACGGATCATGGGGAGCGCGAGTTCGGCCGGCCTGGACGAGTTCGAGGCAAAGCAGGTGCTTGCCTCCTACGGCATTCCCACACCGCGCGAGGTACTGGCCCGGGAACGGGAAGAGGCATTCATGGCGGCGCGCTCCCTGGGCTTTCCCGTGGCGGTGAAGGCGTGCTCGGCCGCCATCACCCACAAGACCGAGCACGGCTTGGTTTTCCTGGACGTTAATGGCGAGGAAGCAGTTGGCAGGGCTTTCGACTCCATCCGCACCTTTGACAGGAATGTGCCCGTG
>JBASVF010000128.1:0-4195 GCA_049275795.1 Desulfomonilia bacterium | reverse complement strand
TGGCAGCCCCGTGCTCGAGCGAGTCTGTGCACAGCTCGCCGGTCAGTGAGTTGGGGTTGGCCCGGGTGATCCTCACCCTCACCATATGCCCGATGAGGTCTTGAGGCCCGGTGAAATTGACGATGGCGTTCTGCGAGGTCCTGCCGTGGACCTGCCGAGGATCGCGGGCGCTCACGCCGTCGACCAGCACGGTATAGACCTTTCCTACCCGCCCCCGGTTGATTTCCATGGTGATGGCGCGCTGGAGGGCCTGCAGCTCCGTAAGACGCCGGGATTTCTCCTCGCGGGGCACATCGTCGACATAACCGGCTGCAGCCGTGCCGGGGCGGGGTGAGTAGTTGAACGAGTAGAGCAGGTCGAACCTCACCTCGCGGATGAGCGACAGGGTGTCCCGGTAGTCCGCCTCGGTCTCGCCCGGAAAGCCCACGATCACATCCGCACTGAAGGCGATGTCGGGACGCGCCTTCCGGAGCTTGTCGATGAGCCCGAGGTACCTCTCGCGGGTGTAGCGCCGGTTCATACGCTTGAGCACCTCATCCGAGCCCGACTGGAAGGGAAGGTGCATGTGGCTGCAGAGCTTTTCCATGTCCTCGAAGCACGAGATGAGTTCGTCGCTCATGTCCTTGGGGTGAGAGGTGGTGAAGCGGATACGCTCGATCCCCTCCACGGCGCCGATCTCCCGGAGCAGCCCCGGAAAGCCCATGCCTCCTGCATAGGAATTGACGTTCTGGCCGAGGAGGAAGACCTCCTTCACCTCGCCTGCCGCGTGGCGTCTCACCTCCTCCATGACGGACTCGCGGCTCCTGCTGGTCTCCCGGCCGCGCACGTACGGCACGATGCAGTACGAGCAGTAGTTGTCGCAGCCCTGCATGATCGTGACGTATGCCCGGTGGGAGGGGGTGATGAACTCCCGATCCGGTACCATCTCGAGCGACGGGATGCATTCCGAGAACCGGGTGTCGGCCATGGGAGGGCACCCCTCCAGCCTCCGGTCGACCGCCTCGGCGATGCGGTGCAGCTGATGGGTGCCCAGGACGATGTCCACGTGCGGCATGCGCGCGATGATGTCCTCGCCCTTGTGCTGCGCGATGCAGCCGGTCACCACGATGACCAGGGAGGGCTTGCGCCTCTTGTAGGGCCTGAGCCTGCCGATGTTGCTCAGTGCCTTCTCGTAGGCCTTCTGTCTCACCGAGCAGGTGTTGAGCACGATGAGGTCCGCCTTCTTGAGCGATTCGGTCGGCTCCCAGCCGTTACGCGCCAGCAGGGAGTACAGCTTCAGGCTGTCGAGGTCGTTCATCTGGCAGCCGTAGGTGAAGATCTTCACGTAGCCTCTCATGGACGTTATGCATATCCTCTCCCGCATCGCTCAGTCAACATCCCCCGCAGGCGTATTGCAAAAAAAATCACGGGGATGATTTTGTTGTTGTCTGTAAACGTCAAGATGCCGATAATGATACTATCTTTTACCTTCTCTAGGGAGCAGCCATGGGAAAGAAAGGTTTCAGCCTGATGGAGGTCATGGTCGTCGTGGTGATCGTGGGGATACTCGCCTCGGTCGCCATCCCCTCGTATACCAGGTATGTCAATCGCACCAGGCGGGCCGAGGCGATCACGGCGCTGCAGACCGTCGCCCTGTACCAGGAGAAGGCCCGGGCCGAGAGCGGGTCTTACCAGTCCGAGGCCAACCTGGTCAACAACTATGGACTTAGGCCCAGGACCGGCAACGATTATACCCCGAGCGAGTACTACGACATCAACATCACGGATGTCACGGCAACGACGTTCCGGGCTTATGCCATTGGCAAGGGCCGTCAGGCCACGGACAAGAGATCCCGGAGCGACGCGTACAACCTGATCTTTGCCATCGACCAGGACGGCACCGAGGGATGGGCGACCGCGAGCGGCGGAGCCATCACTCCGGACAAGGATCTCTGGAACTCCCTGAGATAGCGGGCCGTCTTGTCCGTACCTTCTTTGCCCCGTCAGGCACTCCCCTCGCCTGCGCGGGGAGGGGGTCCTGCCGGTGCCAGGCAGCTCAGGTACAGAATCTCCGGGCGCTTTCGGCAATTTCAAGATCCTGCCCCCGTTTTCCGATACCTGCTCACATGACCAGGCTGCGTGCGGACGGGATCAGGCATGTCTTCGAGGAGCGTACAGCGGGAGAGGGAGTATGAGAACCAGCCGGATGAGCTCGAACCTCCAGGCGGACCGCCGCAGGGCCGGGATGATCGCGCTTGTGTTCGTCGGGTGCCTGCTCGCGGGCTGCGCCATGGTAAAGCCCGAGCGAGGCCTTGAAGAGCTCACCCCCATAGACTGGGGGCTCGAGGGGGCTTTCGAGGACGGCGTGACCGTCATGCCGTTTACATGCCGTGATGCGAAATGGGGAGCCTACGCAGCAGAGCGGATGCAGGAGCACCTTCTCACGCACAAGGCATTCCGCAGGGTCGTTCTTTCCCATGGAGAGCAGCCGGAAACGCCCTGGGTGATCACGGGGGAGATCGAGCAGCTCTACTACGGCGGAACCGGATCGGCTTCGCGCGTGGGCGTGAGCGTCCGGGTGATAGGCTTACCCGACGGGCAGACCCGGTTCCAGCGTATTTCCAGGATGTCTTCGGAAAAGAAGGCCTTTCACCTCACCTGGCTCAAGAGGGTCTACCTCAGGTCGCCGTACCCGGAAGAGCTCCTGAACCCGCTGCTCGGACACATCGCCTGGGACATCGCAGAGAGGACCTCGATCACCAGCGCAGCAGGGCCCCTGACGCAGTGAGGAAGTAGACCAGCCCTTCGTTGCTCGCCACGGATTTCACGACCTCCACGTCCCCGAGCCCGGCCGGGTCCTCCCACGAGCTCCCGTTCCACCGGTATTTGCCGCACCAGATGTAACTGTCGAGGTCTTTGTCGAGGCTGCACACCACGCTGTCGGGCTGGGAGGGAAGCGGCATGCCGTCTCTGCACACGGCTCCTCCCGTGACGTGCCACACCGCGGCAGTGCCGTCGTCCCCGACAACCTCGAGTCCTGCGCACGAGTCGCCGGTATGGAGGGGAATGTCGTCCTCGAATCCATCGAGGATGTAGATGCCGGAGCTGCTGGCCACGTATACGAAGTCTTCTCCGGGGAACAGGGCGCGCGGGCCGCGGATGGCCTCTTCGTAGACCTCAGGGGGAGCGCCCTCCGACGAGTCGTACCAGTAGAGCCGGTCTCCAGCGGCGATCCAGAGGAAGTTGGGGTAGCTCCCTGCATGGGCGTCGACCTCCAGGTCATGGATCGTGCCTGCTGAGTCCCACTCGTCCGAGGTGACGGTGATCACGGCGCTGGATGACGACTTGATGGTTATCCGGTTGCCCACGGCCGGGGCGCCCCAGAGCGCCGAGGACATGCTATACGAGTTTTCGGGGTAGTACATGTCCACGTGCATGGTGCCGAAGACGCCGGTCCACACGGTGGCCTCGTTGGCCGAGGACGAGAGGAACCGCACCCGGCCCTCCTCGGTTTCTCTCGTGGAGACCCATGTCCCGCCCAACAGGGAAACGCGCTGCTTCTCCAGGCATGCCGCCATGCCGTCCTCGAGCAGCGTCTCCAGCCGGCGCTCGCTCACCGGGATCTCGAAGGAGTACGCTGTGCTGTTGTCCTCGTCGTCCGTGACCGTGCAGGTAATGGTGAAGGTGCCCGGGGTTTCGGGGGTTATCCAGTAGACATGATACTGGTCCTCGTTCCATTCCCCGAGATTCCCGCCGTCCGCCTCCCAGGAATATCTTAAGGGATAGTTGTCGCTCATCGCCCATACCTGCAGGAGGACCCGCTGCCGAGTGACAGGGTTGCTGTCGGAAACGGTCTGGTCCAGGACCGAGGGATCGGTGGATGAACAGCCCCATATCAGTAGCGACAGCACAAAGCATGGAATGATTCTTTTCAAGGAAGCCTCCGGAATCGTTCTCCTGCATTTCCTGGCAGATAGTCAAGGCCCAGGCAAGCATCCAATGACGGCTTGTTCCACTGGGTCCCTCATGCGCACTGGAGAAAGGCCGATGCATACCCGTTGCCATTTCCCCGGCATGCTGGTAAAGTAGTCATCACTACTGTCCCAACGTTTAGCAGATAAAAGACTGTACATCAAGGCATAGCGGTGTTTAGCGGGTAAAGATGGTTGAAATCGATTTGAAAATATATTCTGGAGAAGGCCATACTTCTGCATTC
>JBASVF010000127.1:0-5967 GCA_049275795.1 Desulfomonilia bacterium | reverse complement strand
GGGGGAGGTAGATATCCACCGGGCTTTGAGTCAGCACCTTGATGAGCGAGAGAAAGGCGCAGCAGCCCGGGCAGGGCACGACCATGATCCCGGCCCCGGTCTCCTCGGCCTCCTCGAGCCTCAGGTACAGGCTCTGAAGGAGATTGAGCAGGGTGTGCACGGGGTTTGAAGAGCTCGGCCCGAACAGGGTGGGCACGGTCCCGGCCCAGCCGCAGCACAGGGCGTTCTCCCTGGTATGTCGCATCTCTACGATCGTGCACCCGGTGCGCTCGACGATCTCGCGGACGGTATCCGGCAGGATCCCGCCCATGTACCTCCCGCAGCAGTTGTCGTGAACGGTCACGGTGCGGTCCAGCCTGTTTCTTACCGGAATCGTTCCGTTTCTCAGCCTGTTGAGTATCCAGGTGTCCAGGAGCTCCACCTCAAAGCCGAAATCGATGCCGAACTTCTTGGGCAGCACATCGGTGAACATGGATGCCTCGACCACCATGAAACAGTACAGCTTCTCGACCCCCATCTCCAAGAACTTTTGCCCGGCCAGTCTTCCCATCCGCTCGGCCTCCTCCAGGAACCCGATCCGGTAGGCGTCTTCTCCCATGCCGAACATGCTGTCGCTGCCCGCGATGGCGGGTTTGAGCTCGTCCAGGAGCGATGTCTGGGCAATGTAGGGTATGAGGTTGTTGTAGAAGCTGGTGAGGAGGATTTCCTTCCTGGGCTTCTTCAGGTTTTCTTCCCAGGAGCGCAGCAGAGAGAGCTCGTCCTTTTCCATCAGCACCCGGGTTGTGGTCCACATGTTCTCGGGCTCGTTGGGAAAGATGAATTTGGCCATGTAGGGCAGCCCGTCAGCCCTGCCTGTCTCGTTGTGGCGCTCCAGGACGAGCCCATAGGGGTTCGCGTGCCGGGGGCACGCAAAGTCGCAGATGTTGCAGGTGACGCATCGCTGAAGGACCAGGGAATCGTCCCTGTGCCCGCTGATGAGCGTCTGTATCTGCCGCCTGGTCTCGTCTTCCGGAAGCTCGAGGACGGGGCATCGCATAAGGCACACCCCGCAGCGATCGCAGAGGTCGTCCCGGAAGAAACGGAAATCCGATTGCTTTCCCATGGTGGATCCTCCTTCATCATGTCCTGACGGCGGGATCGCACGGTCTTCCAGCTCAAAAAAGGAACGGTACGAGCGGTTGCGGCAGGCAGGAGAGTATCTCAAATATATTACATTATAATAACAGGATAACGGGGAGTGTCTAGGGCTCGAAGCAGGAGATTCAGCAGCACCTGCACTCACCGGCGGGAGGGAGGACCTGCAGGTGCTGCCTTGCGGCTGCCATGGATGGCTCCTAGCGGTTTGATATCCTGAACTTGCGGACCTCTTCCGCGAGCATGGCGGCCATTGCGCGTATGCTGTCGATGGTTCCGGCCAGCTCTTCCACGGTGGAGGCGTTGTGCTGAGTCGAGTCGTCGATCTGGCCTATGGCGCGGTTGAGCTCGTCGATGCTCCGGGTTTGCTCCTGGCTGGAGTCGTTGACCGTCTCGATCATCCGGAACATGTTCTCCATGCACGACATGAGCTCTTCGAGCGAAGCCGAGGTCTTCTTGACCATTTCGTCGCTGTTTCTGATCCGGTCGACCGTGCCTTCGATGAGGGCCTTGATTTCGCCAGCAGCCTCGGCCGATCTCTGTGCCAGCGACCTCACCTCGCCGGCCACCACGGCAAAGCCCTTGCCGTGCTCGCCGGCCCTCGCCGCCTCGACCGATGCGTTGAGCGCCAGCAGGTTCGTGTGGAACGCGACCTCGTTGACGGTGAGCACGATATCCCCGATCTTCCTCGAGTCTTTCGAAACCTCCTCGATCGCCCCCATCAGCTGGGAGAAAACCTCCTTGCTCTGGTCGATGAGCCTGGTGGCTGTGCGGGAGGTCTCTCTTCCCTCGCCCACCAGCTGCGCGTTGTTCTTCACCGATGAGGTCATTTCCTCGATCGAGGCGGAGATTTCCTCGACAGAGGCCGCCTGTTCCTGGGTGGCCTGGGAAAGGTTCATGGAGCCCGAGTTCACCTCCTCGATGGACCGGTGGAGCTCGAGCGAGGTCTTTCGCACCTGTCCCACGATGCCCTCGAGATCGTCCATGAACTCGTTGAACCAGAAGGCGAGCTCGCCCGCCTCGTTGAAGCCCGTCACTTGGAGCCGCTTCGTGAGGTCTCCCCGGCCCTTGGCCATGTCCTTGAACATCATCGAGATCTTGCCCACCGATACGGAGAGGTTCCTCATGAGGAGGAATCCGGCGAGAAACACGAGCAGGGTGGTCTCGAGAATGATGACATAGAATCCCATTCTGAAGTTCGCAATGTCGATGTCCCTTGCCATGGAAAGGAAGATGAGGCTCAGTACCAGCTCGAGCGGAGGGATCGCTATGCAGAGCATGGTCGCCATGGTCTTCTGGCTGATGCTCATCCTGAAGATCCCCTGGTCGCCGTCTAGGAGCCCGTGAAGGTCGTTCTCCTGGTAGAACGACGAGAGGCTGTTCTCGGACAGGAGATACACGACCGGCATGGTCAGGAGGCCGACCATGAACACGGAGTTGATGGCAAAGAGCAGGTCGATATAGGGTATGTGTCCCAGGAGGTACAGGGGCCATGCACCGATGAGGTTGCCAAAGATTCCAAACCTCGCAAAGGACATCACGGCTTCCGCAAGGGGAAGCTTGGCGAGCGATCTCAGGGCCTTCTCCATCTCGGCGGGAGTACAGTGCTCCTGCTCGGCCGCCTCGATGGCCGGGCGCACCAAGAGATACTTGGTCATGATCCCCAGGCAGAGCCCCCAGCCCGCGGCGATCGCTACGGCCACGGCGACCGGGCCGAAGTTGTTGGTGACGTCTTCCGAGATGAACCGGAAGAAGAAGACGACGATCGGTATCAGGATTGCGACGATAGCGATTTCCTGGAGCATGAGCGGCTGCAGGAATAGCCTGTTTGCCAGATTCTTCATGGTGCCCCCCTCTTCCTTGCAGACATGTTCAAGATGTACTCACTAAGATTCGGCTTTACGAGTGCGAAACTTGATGGAGGGCCGCAGGATTGAACGGGAAAATTCATCGGAACAGCCTCGGTTTTTATGTCCAGGCAGCTGGAGGCCTCTCGCTCAGAGAAGGGCATTCCCGGGAGCGGGATAGGGTTTTGACGCAGGCAACCATGGCGTTTCTGAAGGTATCCAGCCGCCATGGAACATCGGTTAGCATCATCGGGAATTGAAAGATGGGATTCCATCAGGATCGACGCCGCCTGCCTTCTCCACCCTGCCCGCGGCGCGATCGGGAGCATACCTCGTCCCCTTGAGGATCATCCTGCGTCCAACCGCTTTCCCGGACGGTTCGATCCTCAGGATCTCCAGGCTTGCGGGTTAATCCGGATCGGGGAAATCGGGCTTCTGCCTGGAGAGGAAGGCAGTGATGCCGATGATGCACTCCCCACCGGCGATCAGGTCGACCGCTTCTTCGGTCTCCAGGGCCAGGGCCTGCTCGGCGGTCAGGTCTTGGGTGCGCCGGATGACCTTCAGGGCATGCCGCACCGCCCGGGGGCCGTTTTCCGCAATGGTCTGCGCCAGGTCGAGCGCCTCTTCCAGGGCCTTGCCGGGCGGACTGATGCGGTTTACCAAGCCGAGCGAGAGCGCTTCTTGCGCGCCCACTTTCCTGCCCGTGAGGATCAGGTCGGCGGCGCGCGCGGGTCCCAGGAGCCTGGTGAGGCCCACAACACCGCCGTGATCGGGCATGAGACCGAGCCTCACCTCGGAAAAGCAGAACACCCCGCCGGGGTCCATGATGCGCAGATCGCACCGGCAGGCGATCTCTGCACCCCCTCCGTATGCAAGGCCGTTGACGGCCGCTATCACGGGCACGGGCAGGCCCACGAGCCGGTCGATGCAGGTCCGTATCCGCTCGATCAGCTCCCTGACCGGCCCTTTCCGGCGGTTCTGCACCGCATCGATCAGGCATGAGACCTGCGGGTTCTCCGGGTTCACATCGAATCCCGAGCAGAAGGCCTCGTTGCCTGCTCCGGTGATGACAACCGCCCTCGGAAGATCTTCCGTGAGTTCTTCCACCACCGCTTCCAGGCAGGACCACATGTGTTCGTCCAGGGAGTTCTTCCGTGCGGGACGGTTGAAGGTCACCACGGCAAGCCTGCCCCTGCGCTCGATCCCTACGCCATAGTCGGCCATGCCCGCGCCTCCTTCCAGGCCTCGAGCCTTTTTTAGAACGCCGTGCCGAAGGTGTCGCGATACAGGATCTCGGCGAGCTCTTTGCGGGGAGGGCCGGACTTGCCAGGATCGGCCGGTCTGCCTACCGGGATCACAGCCACCACCTCGCGATCTTCAGGCACGCCCAGAATCTTCTTGCAGGCCCGGTGGTCCATGAGCCCTACCACCACCGTTCCCAGGCCCATGTCATGGGCCTTGAGGCACAGGTTCTGAACCGCCATGCCCAGGTCGAACATGTACCAGTTGGAGAGCGAGGTGACGTCCTTGCCCTCATAGCACCCGGAGATCCCGGTCTTCGCACATGCCACGATGAGCACGGATGCACCCAGAGAGCCTTTCGTGGCCGGATTCTTCTCGGCAAAGGTGCCCACGACCCGTTCGATGAGCCCGCGATCGCGCACCGCGATGAACTCCCAGACCTGGGTATTGGCCCATGAGGGGGCCTGTCTCGCCGCCTCGATGAGTGCGCTGATCTCCTCGTCGCTTACCACCTGGTCGGTAAACTTGCGGACGCTCCTTCTGCCTGCTATCGCCTGATCGAGTTCCATAGGTTCCTCCACTTTTGCAAGATCATACGCATATGCCTGATTAGGATACTAGGTATGATACACACCTGAAGCGCAGAACGCTACAATTGTCTTTGTGATGCTTAACCGGAACTTTTCAAACCCTTCTTGACCTCACCGGCTTCTTCCGCTGCCTTGCCTCGCGGCCTGCACGACTTGGGGGCACTGCCCCTGGGTTGAAAGTCTCCTCTCACCCGCCCCATGGAAGAAGCACATTTGAGAACGTCCATTTCAGGCCTGCCCAAACCCGCGATACGACAAACTCGTTGACATTCCCAGATCCCTGTTTTTTCGCCAGGTTCAGAAGGGCAGGGAGGTCCAACCCTTTCAAGCTGGGGATTACGCTTCCGGGTGACGAGCCGCACTGTTATGATCGTTCCATCAGAGCGGCTTACGTATGGGATCCATTATCCAGATGGGGGCGACGAACGTGAGGATCCCGAAAGCCAGCGCATAGAACAGATGCCCCCTCATGCTGAAAATGATAAACGCGGGCAGTGAGATGATCTCCAGAAAGATGACCAAAACCCATCTGACTGCCCTGTAGGGTTTTGTCATGGACGTGCCGAGAGTTTTGCCTTGAGTGAGATTGTTGTTCATAGGTGAATCCCTTTCTCCAGAAGATCTCCGTTACAACATGGAGCCTGTAATTTTTATCATCGAGTTGATGGGCTGTCTGGTTTTTATGTCATCTTGTCCAGTGATCGTTACATTGATTTCCTCCCGGATCTTGTAGTTTTTGAACCCCAGATATGCTGGATATCGGGGAGGTCTGTGATGAATTATCTATCTTTATGGCAACTATTTTTTCATGATGCTCTTTCCTGGAAGATTTCTTGTAATGTTTTGAACATTTACATACCAATTTCTAAGATCGGTTCATGAATTACTTTCCTTAACCTCAACACCCCGAGATTGCTCCTGATCCGACATATAGTCCCACGTCCAGCCATGAGAAGAAGGACTGCGGATCTCGAACAGGCAACCCCTGACCATGGTCTTGAAGCCGGGCCTGGGGGCTTGGAAGGAGTCCGTAGCAATTCTGTAGCAGGAGCCCTTGGAAAACATTGAAAGGCCTGGAGGTGCTGGAGGCGGCATCCGGATTCGAACCGGAGAATAACGGTTTTGCAGACCGTCGCCTTACCACTTGGCTATGC
>JBASVF010000126.1:0-11952 GCA_049275795.1 Desulfomonilia bacterium | reverse complement strand
CCCTGGGCGGCCAGGGCTCCATCCTCAGGACCGACCTCGCCCAGGCGTTCATCATCCTCGCCGGCATCCTGGTGTGCGCTGCCGCCGCCCTCGCGGCGACGGGCGGACCGGCCGCCATGGCGGGCGCGCTGCCTGCCGGGCACCTCTCTTTCCCGGTCTCGCCCTCCTTCGGCCCTGGGCAGCTCCTGACCTTCTGCCTCTTCGTGGGCTCGGTGTTCGTGGTGGGACCGGATATCTACTCCCGGCTGCTGTGTGCCAGGACCCCGCGGGTCGCCCGGAGGTCCTCCCTCCTGGCCGCATGCGCCATGGCGCCCCTTGCCTTCGCCATAGCCTTCATCGGCGTCTCCGCCCGGTTCCTGCTCCCGGATATCCCGGCTGAGAGCGCCTTTCCAGCCCTGACGCTCCACCTGCTGCCCGCGGGCCTGGATGCCCTGGTAATCGCCGCACTGCTCGCCGCGGTCATGTCCTCGGCAGACACCTGCCTGCTGACCACGGCTACCATCCTGATCAACGACGTGGTGCGCCCCCTTGCCAGGACCGGCATCCCGGATAGAATGCTCGTCCTCCTCTCCCGGGCCGCCGTGGCGGCCATCGGGCTCGTTTCCCTGCTGATAGCCTGGCGGGTCCAGGGCGTGATCGGATCCCTGCTCCTGGCCTACACCGTCTACTCGGGCGGGCTGGTGATGCCGGCCCTCTTCGGGTTTTTTTCCAAAAAGCTCGGGCTCAACTCTCGCGGCGCCGTGCTCGCCATCGTCTCGGGCGGGGCGACAGCGGCCTGGCTCAAGCTCGCCGATCACGAGGATCTCCTCGTCTTGAGCTTCCCGGTATCCGCCCTGTTCCTCTTCGCAGGGAGCATTGCCGCGCGGATGCCCGGCGGCCGATCCCGGACGGCCCATGACGAAGGCGGCTCTCAGGAACGCAAGGCCTTGGAATGAAAGGCTGCCTCCGGGCGCACACCTGCAAGCCGTACCCGGGGCAATATTGCTATTTACTCGCCAGGCAAATTTCTCTATCATCGCCTCACTCAAAAAATGGGACCATTCGAAGGGGAGAACGGGATGTCTAATACCGGCAGTCACGAGAAACAGCAGTCCATGGCAGAGCTCCTCGACTCCTGCGCACCGGAGGGCGCGGATGCCCCCCGGGTTGGAAGCAGGATTCGCGGCAGAATCGTATCCATCGGCAAGGAGAGCGTGTTCGTGGATACGGGCAGCAAGATCGACGGCATCGTCGATATCGCGGAGCTCCTGGACGAGGACGGCGAACTCCCCTGTACGGTGGGAGACGAGATCGAGCTCTACATCGTATCGGTTCGGCGCGGAGAGATCAAGCTCTCCCGGGCCCTGTCCGGCATCGGGGGTGAAGAGCGGCTCAGAGAGGCCTACCAGGGGCGCATCCCCGTGGAAGGCCGGGTGACCCAGACCTGCAAAGGCGGCTTCAGCGTGGAGGTGGTGAAGCACCGGGCCTTCTGCCCGGTGAGCCAGATCGACACGATCTACGTGGAGAACCCGGAAGAGTACGTGGGCAAGACGCTGCGCTTTCTCGTCACCGAGCTGAGCGACCGGGGCAAGAACATCGTCCTGTCGCGCCGCTCACTGATGGAGCAGGAGGAGCGGGAGGCCAAGCAGGCGTTCCTCGAGACCCTCTCGACCGGGACGATCACGGCCGGCCGGGTCAGCAGGATCGTGCCCTATGGCGCCTTCGTGGAGCTGAGCCCGGGCGTGGAAGGCATGGTGCACATCTCCGAGATGAGCTGGTCCAGGATCGGCTCGCCGGAGGAGATCCTGCGAACGGGCGACGAGATCACGGTCAAGGTCATCGGCATCGAGGAAGGCCCCGCAGGCAAGGACAGGAAAATCTCCCTGTCCATGAAGCAGGCGGGCGAAGACCCCTGGACCGCGGTCTCCCGCAGCCTTTCCATAGGCGACAGACTCACCGGCACGGTCACGCGGTGCATGGACTACGGGGCCTTCGTCGAGCTCCGCCCCGGGGTCGAGGGGCTCGTCCACGTCTCCGAGATGAGCTACACCAGGCGCATCTCGAAGCCCGCCGACATGGTTGCACCGGGAGACACCGTGGAGGTCATGGTCAAGGACATCGATCCTGTCAAGCGCCGGATCTCCCTGAGCATGAAGGACGCCGAAGGAGACCCCTGGATCGGGATCGAGGACCGCTACCGCAAGGGGCAGCGCCTTGCCGGGGTGATCGAGAAGAAGGAGAAGTTCGGCTTCTTCATAAGCCTGGAGCCCGGCATCACCGGCCTGCTGCCCAGGTCGAAGATCATGCGCCTGCCCGAGGCCTCGTCCCTGGAGAGGATGCAGCCCGGCGAGAGCATCCCCGTGGTCATCGAGGCTCTCGACGCCGGCCAGCGCCGGATCACGCTCGCCCCGGGCAACGCGGACGATGAGGATGACTGGAAAAAGTTCTCGGACAGATCCGGGCAGCCGGTGAGCTCACTGGGCGAGAAGCTCAGAGCAGCGCTGGGGAAAAAGGCCTAGCAGACACTCACGGTTCCCCCGCCGCAGCCGGGAAGGCCTCGAGGCACACCCTCCATCGCTTCGAGGTGAGCGAAACCCCGGAGGGCTGGAGAGCGGTCTTGGTGCTCGACATATGAGACCCTGGCGCGGCATCGCCACACATGTTCCCGGCAGCCTCCATCCTCACTGCAGGGCATGTCCCTCGAGGCTTGACCTATGTCCCCCCATCTGGTAGGCACGGCTTCTGGACATCGTAGTCGAGGCATTCTGAGAATCCACGACAAGGGACGCCGCGTCTGTATAGAGAACGATGCACATGCAGAGAAACGCCATCCAGACGGCAACACGGATCACCCACAATCTCGGTGCACGTGACCGCTACTCCGAGGATCATGCCCGGCGGGTTTCCCGCTACTCTTGGAGGCTTGCCAGGAGGCTGGGGTTGAGCAGGGAGGAAGCCGCGGACATCAGGACCGCGGGCCTGCTCCACGATATCGGCAAGATCCGCTTCAGCGTCAGGGTCTTCCGGAATGTCAACGAGCCGCCTTCCAAAACGATTCTCAGGCAGATCAAGAAGCACCCCGAGACAGGCAGGACCATGCTCATGAATCTGAAGTTCCCGCCCCGGATCATCGAATACGTCTATGCCCATCACGAGCGGGAGGACGGCACGGGCTACCCCCGGGGAATAACCGGCGACAAGATCCCGCTGGGCGCCAAGATCATCGGGATAGCCGACACCTTCGATGCGCTCGTCACCGACAGGCCCTACCAGAAGAGCAGGTCCCTCCAGGAGGCCTTCCTCGTTCTCAGGAGGCTTTCCGGCTCTTCCCTGGATCCCGTGCTGGTGGAGACCTTTATCAAGGAAATCATTACAGGCGGCATGGAAAAGTCACGCCCGTAAAGCGGGCGCTGACGCCCGGCACCCGCTCCCCGCAAGAACATCTCCGGGGAGCCCGAGGCCTTCACACACTCGCCGCCTGCGTTCTGGAACTCGAACCCCGGACGATTATTCTTATTTAATGGTAAGGTTTCAGAGCAGTGGGCCGGGCAGCCGGTCTGATAACGATCCCGACAGCATCGAGACAGGGTTGCCGCGCCCGGGAAGGCCTCCGGGGAGCGTTGTGAAAGGGTGCTCCCCGGCGTTCGAGCGGCGGCTGTCCTCTCGGCGGAGGCCCCGCCCAATCGGCAACCCGGGCCTTTGATGTCCTGTGCAAATGGCGCGATCTTACCCTGTCCCGGGATGATCTCCTCAAGGGACAGGGAATGCGCAACCCGGCCTTTTAAGACTTCCTGGAGCCCGCCACTACCCCCGTTCTGGAAACAGGAGATGCAGAGGACGAGACGACACATCCCACACATACGGCACCGGCGGCCTGCGGTGTATCATACCGCTGCCAGGGCGTTCGAGAGGCCCGGCACCGGGATCATCCACCTCGATCAGGGCCTCAAGGTCACCAGCGCCAATCCCACGGCGGCAACGATGCTCCGGGCATCGCCGGGGAGCCTCGAAGGGCTCCGCCTCGAGGAGCTCTTTCCCCAGCCCCTGCTGGGCAGGCTGTCACGGGGGTTCCTGAGCGCCCGTAGGAAGCACGCTCCCATCAGCTTCGAGGCCTCCCTGCCCGGCCCAGTACCAGCCCGCGTCCGATTCCGCTGCGTGAGCGCGGGTACCGGGTTCACCCTCGTCCTCGAAGATGTCCCGGCCCCGGGCGGGAGAATCGACATCCGCCGGGCCTTCGGCGCCTATGGCCAGGCCATGCTCGATGCGGTCAACGATGCGATCTTCATCCTCGATGCCGAGACCGGGGTCATCCTGGACGTGAACAGGAAGGTCTCGGAGATCTACGGATACACCGCTCACGAGGCCCAGGGGCTTACGGTGGGAGACATCAGCTCGGGCATCCCTCCCTACACCCGGGAAGAGGCCATGGAGAAGATCCGCCAGGTTGCACGTTCGGGAGAGCTCCTGTTCGAATGGCAAGCCAGGAACAAGGCCGGCACGGTGTTCTGGATCGAGGTCAGTCTCAAGAAGACATCGATCAGCGGCAGGCCCTGCCTCATTTCGGTGGTACGGGACATCACGAAGCGAAAGGATGCGCAGGATGCCCTCGAAGAGAGCCGCCGCTTTCTCTCCTCGCTCATGAGCAATCTCCCGGGCATGGCATATCGATGCGCAAACGATATGAACTGGACCATGGAATTCGTGAGCGAGGGATGCGCTGACCTGACCGGTTTTGCATCCGATGACCTGGTGAAAAACCGCAGGATCGCCTATTCGTCGCTGATCCACCCCGACGACCGCCCCCGTGTATGGCGCGAGATCCAGCATGCCATCGGCAGGCAGCAGCCGTTCAGGGTCATATACCGGATCACGACCGCCTCGTCGCGGCAGAAATGGGTCTGGGAGCAGGGGCGGGCCGTGCGTTCCCGCCAGGGGGAGATCGAGGCCCTGGAAAGCATCATCTTCGACTTCTCCGAGCAGATGGAGACGGAGCAGCGGCTCAAGCAGAGCGAGGAGCGGCTCAGGCTAGCTCAGCGCGCCGGCCGGGTCGGCGTCTTTGACCTGGACATCCCCACCCGGACCGTCGTGTACACGGACGAGCTGAAGGACCTCATGGGCCTGCCCAGGGAGCACGAACCCTCCATGGAAGACTGGATTACACTGACGCATCCGGACGACCGGAGCACTATCCAGGCATTGATCGATCGAACCCTTGCGGAGAAGCGCCCCTCCATCCACTTCGAAAACCGCATCGTGAGGCCTGACGGGCAGACGCTCTGGCTCATGAACCATGGGCTCATCAGTTACGACCGGGCCGGGAACCCTCTCCGGATGATCGGGACCTCGGTGAACATCACGGACACGAAAGAGTTCCAGCGCAGGCTCGAATCCATGAACGACCGCCTTGAGCTCACGGTCAGGGAACGGACCAGGGACCTCGACCGGATGGTCGAAGAGCTCCGTCAGCAGAAGGAGGTCCTGCAGACCGTCCTCGACCACATCCCGGTCATGCTCATCTTTTTCGACCATCAGGGCAGAGTGAGGTTCATCAACCGGGAGATGGAGAAGATATCGGGATGGCCCCTCGAGAATATCCGGGACATGGATCTCATCGAAAGAGGCTTCCCGGACGAGGCAGAACGGAACGAGGCCTTGCGGGTCATCCGCGGAGAAGTAACCGGTTGGCACGAGCTCGCCATCAATACCCGCTCCGGGCTGAAGCACCCCGGGCTGTGGACCCGCCAGCCCCTCTCGGATGGTTCGGCCATCTGTATCGGGATCGACGTGAGCGCTCGCAGGAAGATGGAACGGGACCTCCAACGCCTGGGTACGGCGGTCGAGCAGGCGGGCGAGGGGATCGTGCTGCTCAGCCCCGAGCGGGTGATCGAGTATGTCAATCCCGCCTACGAGAGGATCAGCGGATACAGCCGCATGGAGCTCACCGGGCGGGTGATGGACTACCAGGAAGGGTTCTTCCGGGAGCCCCTTGCCAGCAAGGAACTCACCAAGGCCATAGCCAAGGGCAGGCCGTGGATCGGCCACCAGCGCCTGCAGAAGAGAACGGGCGAGACAGTGGAGGTGGACCTGGCCGTATCTCCGGTCCGTGACGAAAAGGGTCTGATCGCCCACCACGTGATCCTGGCCAGCGACGTGACCCGTGAGGCGGCCCTCGTTCAGCAGGTCATCCAGAGCCAGAAGCTCGAGGCCATCGGCACGCTCGCTGGCGGGATCGCCCATGACCTGAAGAACATCCTCTCCCCCATCGTGCTCAATGCCGAGATCGCGCTCATGGACCTCGAGCCCAGCCACCCGCTCCGGCCGCTCATGGAAGAGATCCAGGAGGCTGCACGCATGGGAGCCGATCTCACCAAGCAGATCGTGACCTTCAGCCGCAGGGCCTTCCGGGAGAAGCGCGCTCAACCCATCACCCCGATCATCGAGGAAGCTCTGGCCTTCCTGAGATCGGCCCTGCCGGCCACCATCGAGATACGCGCCTACCTCCGGGCCCCCAAGGCCATGGTGCAGGCCGATTCCACCCAGATCAAGCAGGTGATGATCAATCTCGGCAACAACGCGGGCCAGGCCATGCCAAGCGGCGGGCTGCTGGAGGTGAAGATGACCACGGAGCACCTGGGCGCAAAGGCGGCTGCCGGGATATCCCTGGATCTCGCGCCGGGCTGGTATGTCCGCATCTCGGTTCGCGACACGGGAACGGGCATCGAGGAAGCCATCCTCCCGCGCATCTTCGACCCGTTCTTCACCACCAGGAGCAAGGCCGAGGGCACGGGCATGGGCCTCTCGGTGGTGCATGGGATCGTCAAGGACCACCAGGGCGCCGTTACGGTTCACAGCAGGCCGGGCCAGGGCTCCACCTTCACGGTGTACCTGCCGAGGCTCAGGATGCGGGCGAAAGGCACGGGCACAACCCGGCGGCTTCGGCACCGGGATATCCCGGTCTGACACGGCAGATCGGAAGAGGGCCCCTTCTCCGTTCCCAAAGACCCCGGAAGCGCCCCGGCGGGGCTGCACCCGCATGCGGGCGCTTCAGCCCTCACTCCCCGGCCGCCGCCTTTCTGCTTCGCTTGTGCTGGTAGAGGCGGTCGTCGGCCTTTTTCAAGAGAGACGCCGCATCCTCATCCCCGGACAGGTCCGGGGATGCGATCCCGTAGCTGAATCTCACCGTCACCGGTGTTCCCCTGAGCCGGGCAGGGTTCTCCTCGAAATGCCGCACCATGCGCTTCAGGAGGTTCTCCGCCTCCTTGGGAGATGTCTGGGGAAGGATGATCACGAACTCGTCCCCGGCAAAGCGCGACACGATGTCGTTGAGCCGGACCATCCCGAGCATGGCCGAGGCTGCAGACACGAGCAGCTCGTCCCCGCAGTCGTGCCCGAGGGTGTCGTTGATCTTCTTGAAGTCGTCGAGATCGATGAACACCACACTCAAGCTTCCCCCGTAGCGCTTCGCCCGGGAGAGCTCCCTGTCCAGGGCGCTCTCCATGGCCCTGCGGTTGAGCAGGCCGGTGAGCGGGTCCCTGAAGGCCAGGGCCTTGATCTCCTCGTGCGCGGATACGTTCGACAGGCAGATAGACACCACCACCCCGAGCTGCTGCAGGAGGCTGGTATCGGAATCCGGGGAAAACCGTTCCGCCGAGGCGTCGGCAAAATTCAGGCTGCCCGCAGGTTCGCCGTCCAGAACGATAGGAATCAGGGCCAGGGACTCAAAGCCCTGCCCGATGCCGTCGGGAAAGAGGGGAGCGAACCGCCCCAGGTCCCGGTTGGCGAGCACCGGGCCGCCCAAGCCTGTCATCACCTCGGAAAAGGTGGAGCCATCCACGATCTTCACCTGCTCCAGGTTAACGGAGGATGAGGCATGATCCTTGAGCAGCCTCGAAGCCCTGCCCGTGTCGATGAGGGTGATCCAGACATGCCCGACCTGGAACCGGTCCATGATGGTCGTGAGCAGCTTGTGGAAGAAATCCTCGAAGTCGAGCGTCGAGAGCACGCTCGACTCCACCTCGAAGAACTTCCGGGCGGTTTCCTCGTTCTCCCGGACCCTCCTGAGCAGGCCCCTGATCTCGGCGTCCGTGTAGAGAACCATCGCATCCCTCCCTCAAGCGATCGGGAAAAGTATATCCCAACCCGGGGGCCTCTGCAACATCCCCCGAACATGCCCCTGCCCGGGGGACCCGCGAGAGCGCCCGCGATTTGAGAACAGCCTGCGCCCGGCTATCATTGATCGGCATCGGGCCGCTTGTCTGATGAGACAGGGGCTCTTCCGGCAAGGCTGTATCCGCACCCTGCCTCACCGGGACCCCGAGGAGTGTGTGAAGCAGGCGCTCTATTCTTCAGGTGTTGCCGCCAAAGGCGGAAACGGGTAAAGGAAGGGACATGGAAAAAACTCTCGCAATTCTCGAAGGAGACGGCATCGGCCCGGAAATCGTGCGCGAGGCCGTCAAGGTGCTCAAGGCCGTTGAGGACAGGTACGGCCACCGGTTCGTGCTCAACTTCGCGCCCTTCGGGGCCGGGGCCTATTTCACCGAGGGCTCGGCCTTCCCGGAGGAGACCCGGCGTATCTGCGACGAGGCGGACTTGATCGTGAAAGGCCCGGTGGGGCTCGCCGTAGAGGAGATGAACCACATCCCGCACGATCAGCGGCCCGAGCTCGGCGCCATCCTGCCCCTGCGCAAGCGCTATGACACCTTCGCAAACTTTCGCCCCGTGAGGCTGCCCGCTCACCTCGCCCACTTCTCGCCTCTGAAACCCCGGGTCATCGGCTCCGGGATCGACATCCTCATGATCCGCGAGCTGGTGGGGGGCATCTATTTCGGCGCCAAGATCGAGGGCGAGGCCACGGGCATGCGCTACTCGACGGACGAGTGCACCTATACCGAGGAGGAAGTCCGGCGGGTTGCGGTGGTGGCCTTCGAGGAGGCGAAAAGGAAGGGATGCCTGCTCACAAATATCCACAAGGCCAACGTCCTGGCCACCTCGCGGTTCTGGAAGCAGGTGGTGGAGGAGGTAGCCACGCACTACCCGGGCGTGCCCTACCAGTCGCTCCTGGTGGACAACGCAGCCTACCAGCTGGTGAAGAACCCCGCCAGACTCAACGGCGTCATGCTGCTCGAGAACATGCAGGGCGACATCCTTACCGACCAGGCGGGCGGGATCATCGGCTCGTTGGGACTCATGCCGTCCGCCTGCATCGGCAAGGACAAGAGCTACGTGGAGCCGGCCCACGGCTCGGCGCCGGATATCGCGGGCACCGGCACCGCCAATCCCTTCTCCATGATCGGGAGCATCGCGCTCATGTTCGACCGGTGCCTGGGCCTGCCCGACGAGGCGGAAGTGATCTGGCAGGCCCTGTTCGCGGTCTTCGAGCAGGGCTATATCACGCCGGACCTGGCCGGGGAGGCCCCGGAACAGGGGAAGATCGTCTCCACGAGCGAATTCGGCGACCTGGTCGTCGAGCAGGTACTCAAAGGTTCGTGATCGAAAAAGACGGGCAGGGCCTGAGGCAATTCTCCTGGAAGAGCTCGGGGACTGCAGCCGAGAGATCACGGGGGTCCCTCCGGCCCGGCGGGCGTCTCCGGGGCGTCCTCGTCTGGCGGCAGGTACGGCCCGGCGGCGGGAACCCTCGACCCCGGGACCTTACCCCGCGCTCCGGGTGCACTCCGGCCACGATCTCGAGAGGCATGTTCCCCGCGGGATTCTGCGCGTAGGGGCGGCCGCACCGCCTAAGGGGAATAAAAAATCCGGGCCGGGGCGCGGTCTTCGCTTCAGCCCTCCCGGCACGCCCTCCGGAGGTACGAGGCGCTCCTCAAGCGGTTCCGTGCCCGGCCCGGCGGGGGAATGACCCCATGTCCTTTATTCGTAGACCTTCTCCTCGGTCTCGTGCGCGTTGAGCGCGTCCTGCTCCACGTCGCGCACGTCCTCCTTCGAGAGGGTCTTGAAGTACTCCTTGTACCACTCGTTTTGGATGATGAGCTGCATGATCTCGTTGGAGCCTACCCAGATCATGGAGAGCCGGATGTCCCGGACGATCCGCTCCAGGGGGTAGACGTTGGTATACCCGATGCCGCCCACGACCTGCATGCACTTGTTGGCGATCTCCCAGGCGGCCTCGGTCACGAACTTCTTGCTCTGGGAGACCATGCGCCTGATCCTTCCCGGGTGAACGCTCCCGGAATCCACGGCCCGGCAGGTGGTATAGACCATGGACCGGGCGGCATCCAGCATCATGGCGCAGTCCGCAACCTTGAAGCCCACGGCCTGGAAGCTCTGGATGGGCAGGCCGAAGGCCTTTCTCTTGGCCGTGTAGCGGGTGGCGATCTCCAGGGCGGGCCGGACCGAGCCGATGGTCATGGCCGCGGTGCCCAGGCGCTCGGGGATCATCATGCGCACGAACACGTCAAAGCCGCCGTTGATGCCGTTCAGGGCGTATCGCTCGGGAACGCGTACATCCCGGAGTATGAGCCGGCCGGCCCCGCCTCCGCGTACGCCCATGAGGCCGTAGATGTACCTGGTCTCCACCCCTTCAGTCCTGGGAACCATGAAGGCGGTCATGCGCTTGTGGGGCGGTGCGTCCGGGTCGGTGACCGCGTACACGAGAAACCAGTCCGCGCCCTCGGCTCCCACGATGAAGCGCTTCTGGCCGTTGATGATCCAATCGTCACCGTCTTTCCTCGCCACCGTGGTGGCGCCGAAGAAATCCGACCCCCCTCGAGGCTCGGTGAGGCCCTCGGCGGCGAAAGTCTCGCCTTTGAGCAGGGGTATGACCACCTGCTGCTTGAGCTCTTCGCACCCGAACTCCACCACGGCCTCGCACACGATGTCCGCGCCCACGCCCCATAGGCAGGCGAGCGAGTAGCTGGCTACACCGATCTCCTCGGCCACAATGGCGTCATCCACCCAGGTGAGGCCCCTCCCCCCGTACTGCCGCGGGAGCCGGATGCCCAGGAGGTTCCTCCTGCCCGCCTCCTGGAGATACTCTCTGGGGAACTGGACCTTTTCCGCGTCCATGTCCAGGATGAGCTCCTTGGGAACCCACCGTGTGAAGGCTCGCGCCTCGTCCCGCAGCCGTTTCTGTTCCTCGGTCATCATGAAGTCGAACATGGCCACCCCCCCTTCTATAACAATTTGTTTTATTATCTCCTTTTGTTATACTGCTGTCAATGGAAATGAGAATTTTCTTGCGTTTTCCCCTAAAGTCAGAAGAAGATAGTGATAGTGCTTTGCTTTGGGGCTTACGTTCATGGGGTTCAAGGAAATCGGCAGGAAAATCCAGATCGCTCGCGAGGAGCGGGGCATGACCCAGGTCGACCTGGCACACGCCCTGGGCATTACCCAGGCCGCGCTCTCCAACTACGAGCTCGGCAAGCGGAGGCTCTACCTCCACCAGATCGAGCGGATCGCCTCGGTCCTGGGCAAGGGGCTCGACTTCTTCGTGCAGGGGAAAGAGGCGGGATCTGGTTCGACCGGACCCTGCCCGGATGAGTCGGCGGTGCAGACGTCACTGATCGATCGCATCTCGTCGCTCACACCCGGGGAGGCCCGGCTTCTCGAGGAGTTCCTCGATTACCTCCAATGGAGGCGGGACCATGCACCAGGCAAGTGAAGAGCAGAAGATCCTTGTCGAGCGTACGCTCGAGTTCGCGCGCACGCATGCGGACATCCCGGAATCCGGCGGCGAGAGGACCGAGACCGCCCGGCGCCTATACCAGGCGTATGCCCGGGAGGGCTACCACGCCCTGCAGATCCCCGTGGAGCTCGGGGGCTCGGGTCTCGATTACGTGAGTACGGGCATGGTGTACGAGGCCCTGGGGTTCGGGCTCACGGGCACGCTTCACGGGCCGGCGACCACGGCGCACTGCATCGAGATGATCAAGATCGGCACCCGCGGAGAGCGCCGGGCAACGCTCCTGTCCGACATCGCAAGGCAGGGCCTGGCAGCCGGGTTCTGCCTCACCGAGGAAG
>JBASVF010000125.1:0-3336 GCA_049275795.1 Desulfomonilia bacterium | reverse complement strand
CATAGTCCGCTTCACTGGCGGAAGAAAAGGCTCCAACTGCTTCCATTGCTCGTCTGTTAGTTCGTGTCGCCTGACCATGCATCTTTTGATGTCCTACCCATCAAATCGATTTGCGTACAGCACCTAGCCTCTTTCCTGGCCCTGATCCCAAAAGCACGGATCGGACCGTGAGGGCAGGGAAGGGCACATGTGGGGGCCTGGTGCTGTATGCGGTCGGGAGACGGTGTAGGCCGCCCGTGCAGCCCTTTCTCGAGGGTTAGCGGGATGGCGCGAACAGCCTCTATCCCGCCGGGGAGACGGCTTCCTTGCCGGAGGTCTGACCTGGGTTCGTAAGGAGGCCGCCCATTGCCGGGAGTGGAAAAGGGCGGCCTCTTCCCGTCTTCACGGGTTCATCTCGTATTCGCCGCTCAGCACGGACACGTAGTCTTTCCACACCCCGTCATACTGCCCCTCGTCGGGCACGGCGCGGATGTGCATGATGTTCATGAAGTATTCCCGCTGCTCTTCCCTGGTCCTGTGATTGCCGTAGATCTGCAGGGCAAAGTGGGCAAAGTCGCGGACCATGAAGTCGAATATCTGGTTCAAGATGCGCGGGTCGGTCTTGTCGATCTGAGCCTGCTCAAGGATGAGCTGGCCGTAGACCACGATAGAGAACATCTCGCCCAGCGGCAGGGACCACGAGGGATCCATGTCCTGCATCTTGTCGGGGCCCGCCTTTTCGAGCAGATCCTTGAAGATGGCGGTCTGCTTCATGAAAGCGCCCACGTTGGGCAGGTCCCGGAAGGCCTCGAAGACCGGCCGGTAGTCGTGGAACTTCACCTGGCCCAGGCCCCTTGTGGGCCCCTGGTCGAAGAGGAACAGGTCGTCCTTCAGGGAGAAGTCGGGAGCGACCGGCTCGTACTGGGCGGGGTCGAAGAAGTAGTTCTTCATGAACTTGCGGATGAGCTGGACGTTCACGTGGACGGTCCCCTCGAGCTTGGACGGCCCGCGCACGTCGCTTGCGGCCATGTGGAAGTAGGTGTCTTTCTCGAAGCCCTTGGCTGCGATCACGTCCCAGAGCAGGTTGACCACGTCCTCTGACTGGAGCGTGACCTTCATCTTGCTGGTGGGGTTGTAGAGCAGGTAACGCCGATCGTTTGGGCCAGCGTTCCGGAAGTAGTCGGTGGCACGGCGCTGGTACATCTTCATGGCCACCAGTCTCAGCCAGGCGTCCATGAAGTTCTTCCTCGCATGGGGCATGTCGGTAACGCGCATGCCGTAGAGGACCCGGTTGGAGGCATGGGTAATGGCCTCGTAGAAGCAGTGCTCGGCCAGGCCGATGGAGGCGGGGCCGATGTTGAACTTGCCGATGTTCACGGTGTTGAGCGCCGAGTCCCAGGCGTGAGGTCCGCGGGAGAGGATGTCTTCGTCGGTGATGGGATAGTCGTGGAGCGCGAAGTTCGAGACATACTCCTGGTGCGAGATGACGTTCTTCTTGAGCTCGTAGGCCTTGTGGCGGTAGTTGGTCACGAAGAAGACATAGTCGTCGGAGCCGTCCCTCACCTTGCCCAGGGTGGAGACCATCTCGGCCTCGTTGCCGTTGCCTATGTAGTATTTCTCGCCCCTGGCCAGGTAGGTGCCGTCCTCCTGCGGGATCAGCGAGGTCTCGGTTGAGTAGATGTCCGCGCCGTGGGCCCGCTCGGAGAGGCCGAATGCGAAGATCGCGCCCTCTTTCAAGAGCCTGGCCGCCTTCTCCTTGGCCTTCTCGTTAGGGCTCATCCATATCGGCCCCAGGCCCAGGATGCTCACCTGGAAGCAGTACCAGTAGCCCAGCCCGTAGAAGGCGAGCAGCTCGCTGTACTCGCTGTTGCGAGCCGTGTCCCAGCGGCAGTCCGGATCGCCCTGTCCGTACTTCGAAGGCGTGAGCAGCTTTGCGAAGATCTGCTCTTTCGCGATGAAGTCCACAAACTCGCGATACCAAACCTTTTTGTTGTAGTCTTCGAGCAGCCTGGTCTTGCCCATCCGTTCGAAAAAGGCGATGGTCTTGTCCATGATGGCCCGGGAGCCCTCGTCCGCCATGAGGGAGGTGTACTTCTTCGGCTGGATCAGAAAATTCATCTCATTCTCCTTTTTGTATGGATATCGTATATCACATCCGGACCGGCATTATTGCCCGGCCGGCATCCCGTAACCGGTGCTGTCTCCCTGCCCGCACGGGCCCTTGAGCACGCGGGCTCATGGTCTTTTCCAGGTGCCGGGCCCCCAAGCCCCCGCACTTAAAAGCGCTTCAGGAAACCAGGCTCGCACCCTTGCCGGCATGGAGATTATTCATCATAGCACAATTCCCGGTTGCTGCATTACACAATTTTCACCTGCAAAGGCCCTGAAAACGAAGCCTGGAGAAGGAGAGGGGCCTCTCGGAGGCGGTGCCGGCGAACCGGCGCCGGGGAGCGTCTGCTGGGAAGGGCCGGGACGCGCATACGTTTCTCATTGACAGGAAGGGTATTTTGGATTAAGGCCAGATTTGATCTGGAAGAGAGTTTCTGTCTGACATGAACAGTGCTGTATGAATGCAACCGCCGGTTACCTTCAAAAAGCCGAATGATCATTCAGGGTACTTCTCGTTCTCAGAAATACAAAGACACGGGTTTCCGGCCGTTGCGCCCGGGAATCGGGAAAGAGGTCGCTCATGGCACAAGGAACAGTAAAGTGGTTCAATGATTCAAAAGGCTTTGGTTTCATCACCTCGGATGACGGACAGGACATCTTCGTGCATCACACGGCCATCAAGCAGGAGGGCTTCCGCTCCCTCGAGGAGGGTCAGAGGGTTTCCTTCGACGTAACCAACGGACCCAAGGGGCCTCAGGCGTCAAACGTCTGCAAGCTCTAAAGAGCGTCCGACGATCGGGCAAGCCCTCCCATCCCGGTCCAGCGGCATGCAGATGAACCGGTGCCGCCGGGATGGGAGATCCCTGCTCGCTGCTGTTTCGCATCTCCCCGGACGTCGGCCTCCCTGAGGCTGGCCATTGTGTGAGGATCCCCAGCGGGAAATCCTTTCCCCTGATTCATTCGCTTACGGGGTAGCCCCTGCTTTAATACAATAGGAAATAAAATATTATATTGCCTATACCAGCAGAAAGATTGAACGGGAATTGCCGGGGGTTGCACAAGCGATGAAAAACGCTCCAAGAGCACTATCAGACGAAGAGCAGCCTTCTTGCCTACCATCGGGCACCCTCGGTAGAATTACCCACAAATCGTGAATCCATTTCCGATACGCCGCATCTGTAATAGTACAAACATAAAACCTCCTCTTTAGGATGGCGCGTCCTATGCCCTAACCGCCATCCTTTTTTT